>JAATVJ010000276.1 GCA_014523515.1 Nitrososphaerales archaeon TH1177
GAAATGTAGGAACGTTCATGCGGCATCAATCCTCATTTTCAAGCCTAAAAGTCAGTCAGATTTCACTTTCTGCTAAAAGTATTCTTCTGTCGTAAAGACGTTGTTGACTAGCAATTTATTTATTTTAAATTTCATTAAAATTGGTCTTGAATCTTGGAATTTTGTCGTATATCGACGTTAGGAACCATCCATTTTGAATCAAATTTTGCATATAGATTAGATTATAACAGCGTACTACTTCATTAACATAACGACGTTATAGTTAGCAATTCAATTGTTTCGAACCTAACTTTGTTATTTTATTATATGTCAAACAGTCATTGTTAAAGGATACAGTTTTGAATTTTCTACTATTTATTGCCTGTGCCGTGAAATTATTTGAAAAAGAAAATACTATGTATTTTTTATATATCAGCAGAATGTTGGTTATTGACTTATTATCAGCCAGTCTCAATTGAATTATATTATCGCTTTCATCTATGTTTGGTAACTCATTTCTAATAAAAAAAGCAAATACAATGTAGTAGTAGAATCCTCCTAATAGAAGATTCCACAGCTAAGGCACCAAATAGGAATTTGAAGAAAAAAGATATTGATAAAACAATGAAGACTATGACAAAGGAACCATACGTACATCATGTACCTATTTTTTATGATGCTAAAGGCTATGATGAAGTCTATAATTTTATAAATATTTTTTAAAGTAGAATAAGATAGATAGTTAGATCCTTGATCCCAATTATATCTAAATACTAAAGCCTTCATTATTAAACAAATACAGTCAGTAGAAAAGAATATGGAATTTATTTTTAAAAAAAATGGATAATTGTGAATGTATTTTATAGAATTGGTTATCTATGGTTTAATTTCATATACAATATTTATTGGTGTATCTATAGCTCTTTTGAAATGTGTAAAACCACTTTTCTTTACAACATCTCTAATTTTTTCTTCACCTGCTTGTGCACCTAGAGCTGGTCCGTTAAAAGCTAATGAATTTGGTACACATATTAATGTAGATGCAGCATAAAATGTTTTAGATACTGGATTTATATTATCTTCAAGTTTATTTTGTGCATATGGTTCAACTATCATACATACTCCTTCTTCTTTATTGATTGCATTTAATACATGAGTCAATGCACCTTGAGGATCTCCCATATCATGAAGACAGTCAAAGAACGTTATGAAATCGTAATTAGTACCTGGAAATTCCGATGCTGAAGATATCTCAAATTTTACATTGTTTAAATTCTCTTGTTTTGCAAGGTTATTTGCTTTTTCAATTGATTCTTTGTGGAAATCAAATCCTATAAATTCCGAATTTGGAAAAGCTTTTGCCATTAGTATTGTGCTTATTCCATAACCACATCCTACATCCGCCACCTTAATTCCTCCTTGCTTAAGTTTTTCATGAATTTTTCCATTTTCTATTGATGGAATCCATATATTTAACAAGTTACCTATATATCCGGCTTTAAAGAATTCTGCAAAGCCATCTGCCATACAATGATGATGGTCCATCCAAGAAAAAGTTCTCTCATTTTTAAACATTTTCATGAATTCTTCTTCATCCTTAAAGTAAGATTTTATTGCTTTAAATGCGCCCTGAATATAGATAGGACTATTAGGATCAGATAATGCTAGTGCATGTTCAGGCGGTAAAAAGTATTTTTCTGTTGAAGGATCATATTCTATATATCCAGCAGAAACTTGATTTCCTAACCATTCTTTAACTAATCTTTCATTAGTTCCAGTTTTTTTTGCAAGATCTTGAAAAGTAATGTATTTGTTTTCATTTGCCATCGCTTTATATAATCCAAGTCTTTCTCCAAGAATAACTAGCATAGCAGTAGAACTTCCAGCAATATCTTGTATAGCTTTATTCATGAATTCTTGTATTTTATTTTTGTTAACGGTATTTTGTGATTGTTGATTCAATATGGTGTTGATATATAGATTAGTGATTTAAATATTGTCATGGTTAATATATATTGCTAGAATTATTCATAGTAGTTTTCTATAATTTATTACTTTTAAGATAATAAGTATTGTAATCTAATCTATTGGTAAATGCTAATATTTTATTTTCTGATAAACTTACAAAAAATATATCTATATAACTATAAAAATAAGTTAAGAGGTTGTTGTTTTATATTTTATATTGGATTTACTATTCCTCTGATTATATCTATTGTTAAATAGTTTAGTTGTCTTGGCACCTAGATTTACCATAATAGCAAACATTATGGCCGAAGAAACATGAGCTATAATAGATGTTAAATAAGGCTCATATCCGATTGTTAATAGATAAAAATGCATTGATCATCTAGTTACTACATAAACGACTTCAGCAACACCAACAGAAAAGATTATCTTTAAGATATTTTTTCCTAACTTTTTAGTATCTAGTATTCCATCTTCTAAAAGATATTCTTTTTTATTATCATGATAATATAATAAGCCAAAAACTGTATAATGTGTTATATAGCTTATTGCTATTGTGTAACTAATATTTAGATGATACTCTAAATCTCTCATTATATGTGATGATAAAGCAGAGATTAAAACGGCAGCTATTATTCCTGTAAATATGCTCCTATTCAAAAGTATGTATTGCTTATTTTTATGAAAATATTTTTTAGCATTGACATATTCTTTTCTTATGTACTGATTCATCGTGTTAGACATAATATTTGTATATATATAGCTAACTCGTTGTTTTATTTAGATCGGAAATAATAATCTAATTTTATTTCCATCCTGGCAATTATCTTTATGGCTTATAACTTCAATATCTTTTATTTTTTCCATGTCGAAAATTGATATATTTATATGATTATTGTTTTAGATATATGTGTTGGATGAAATCGATAAAATAATTCTATCATATCTTGTAAAAAATTCTAGAACATCTTCTCTTGAAATCAAAAGACAACTTAATAATTTAGACTTTCCTATAACTGATAGAGCTGTTAGACACAGAATAGCTGGACTTGTAAAGAAAAAGATTGTCCTGGGCGGACCTGTTAAGTTAAGACTATTTCACCTCCAATTTTGAATAGAATTGTATTTCTGATTGTTGCGTTATATAGATCAATAAATAATCTTATCCAATTGTATACATGTTCTAGATCACAATTCTTTTTCTTCTTATCAATACATGGATAGTAATCATCAAAAGATTCTGTCCTGTCTTTAAAATACTGCATTACTCTCTTTCTATCAATCAGACTTTTCTCTAAAGGAGAATGCAATCGATGTTTTAAATGCAGAAAATTGCATGCCTATGGGTACCAAGTACCACAATCTGTGTAAACTGTATGTCTACCATATTTATCAACCAATGATCTGATGAATTTCTCTGCTACAAACATATTTCTTTCTTCTGAGAAATGTATATTCCAAGCACCGAGCTGTGAATACGTTCAATACAAATCCATAACCAAAAGTGTTGATTGCCAATCTGAATAAATAACAGTTTCATCTATAATGAATGCGGAAACTCTTCTGTGTTTGTTATAGATGTGGAAAGAACTAAATCTTTGAATCCAATTCCATACAGAAACATGATTTCTTTGTTGGTCCTTAAATGGTTCCAATGCTTTAGAAGTATTACGTAGACTAAAACTAAAAAGAAAATACAAATACAAAAAGAATAC
>JAATVJ010000277.1 GCA_014523515.1 Nitrososphaerales archaeon TH1177
AAATTAAACTTGTATGTATAATGAGGTGAAATAGACCAGAATACAGAATAAATAGAATAAGAACAAAAATATATTTAATAGATTTCACATGGATATAGACAAATTATATAAATTATCAAAATTTAATCAAAAATATGAATCCGTACTTATATAGGCAATCCATTTTGTTGATTAGTTCTTGTTAAAATTTTACATCATATTACCGATTTTCATAATTGCGCAACAAAGCAGTGTAAAGTATCAAGGCAATAAATATTAGAAATGATTCAAAGACGTAATTATTAAGCATAATTAGATTTTCTTTTCCTCTGTTGTTCTTCCTTAACAGTTTTGTAAAGACATTAGTAAGTTATTTGTGTAAACCAACACTAATTACTTTGTTTTATTATCTATGAACAACTTCATTCAGAAGTAACCAATCCAAAGTAATCACTTTTACTTTACATTATATACTACCAAGGTAATTACAATGCTGTTAACGGAGCCATTTTTATTATTCAAAATTGTTGGGAAGAGTAATGGTAGCTAGAATGGGATATTCTAAGCTATACCAGTTAGCATAAGTATACTGACATTTATCTAATTATCAAGTAATACACTATAGAACATACTAGCTACAGCAAGTACTATTAATCTAGATAATCTATTGGCTACAAAAGTATCAAAGGTAAAATTCAAAAAAATACACAGATCTGAAAATGATATTAATGTAAAGGAAAGAATGCTACTTGTTTTAAAAGTAACATATGACAAACAGATTCCTGCACAGGTAGAAAGAGATCTTCAGAAGCAAAACATGGGTTTCTGACTGGTTAAAGAGATACAGAGAAGAAGGCATAGAAGGATTAAAAAACAGAACAAAAATAGAAAGACCTCCAGATATACCAGGAGAAATAGTATACGAGATAAAAAAAACGAGTTAGCATCCAACAGACAAGGATGGACTACAAAACAGGTAGAAGATCTAATTGTAAAAAAGAGTGGTGGAATAAGATACCATTATACCCACATATATCGACTTATGCATAAGTGGGGATTCAAACAGAAGGTACCAAGAAAAGTACATGTAAATACTGCATCAAGAGAAGAGAAAGAACATTCTAAAAAAGAGCAAAAAGATACTATTGGATAATCTCCAGCAGGAAGGATTTACTGTAGTATCTACAGACGAATCATTCTTCTTCCTTGATTCACTTGTAAGGAGAGTATGGATAAAGAAAGATGAAAGACCCATTGTCAAAGTTACTGGATCTCATCAACAATCAGTCTTGTTTGGTTCCATCAGTTTAGAAGGAAAACAATTGTTCAGACAGTATGACTGGTTCAATGCAAATACATTTTTAGACTATCTGAAACATATTCACAGAAAATTTCCAAAATGTTATCTATTCCTGGATAAAGCAAAACAACAGCATTACAAATCAAAAATAGTACTGGAATATTTTGATAAACACAAAAAAGATCTGATTCCAGTATATCTTCCAACAGCATCTCCAGAATTTATGGTACTGGAAGAAGTATGGCATATCTCTAAAAACGATCTGCTTGTTCTACAATATTATTCATCATTTACAGATTTTATAGATAAAATATCCTCATATTTCAGAACAAAAAGATTCCGTCTTAATATGAAAAACTATCTGTTGGAAGGTGTCAGCTAACATATGCTAAGTGGTATAAATACAGAGATTACAAAAATATAAAAAAACATAACAATAATTAAAGTTATTAGCTACACTTCTATCTTTATAATCATGAGTGATCAAACTGAAAGAGAGAAAAATAGTGATCAAACTGAAAGAGAGAAAAATAGTGATCAAACTGAAAGAGAAGAAATGAGGGATGAAACTCATCATCTAGAGAATGATAAACAGGAGGAGGAAGATGATAAATTGGAAGAAGAACAATATGAAGATGAATAACCTGTCAATGTTTGAGATTAAGCTAATTACCATTTTTAGTTATATTAAATAATATTATATTTTTTTTATTTTTCCATATTCCTTTCTTGGTTATCTTACATACCTATCTTTCACTTTGTTTATCTTTCTTTATCAAAGTATTTTGTATTCGTTTTTTTTAACGATATTTTTAATTTCGATAGATCATTTTTATTTATTGTAAAATTATCGGTTTTATTGATATTAAGAAATTCAGCTATTTCAATTTTTCATTAAGATATGCTTTACAACAATTATCTGAACAAAATGATATGATGCCCATGACTGAGCTCGAATATTTTACTCCTTCAACAAAATTATCAAACTCCTTCTTACATGTGCTACAATTCAAATACATTTGAAATATTTATACATGTCGCATTATAAATTCATTGTTTCCTGAAAAGCATTTTCTGAAAATTTGTCTTATTAGACGTATTACATTTATTTTAATAGGTAACACAACAATTTACAATCTAATATTTTGTTTCACAACTATGAAAATCTCGATAATATCATACAAGATTATGACAAGAATGAATAACCACGATAGATTTCTTATATTGTAGTAGATTCATTCTTTTTTGATCGAAATTAACGAAAATCATAGTTGTGCAACAAAGTACAATCTAACATTGATAATACATACGTCTTTTAAATGAATAATTATATGCTTAATATATTTAAATTTAAGACTTTTGATATTATTTTAAATGCTTATTGTTAATTATCATCAATTAATTGCATAATCTATCTTTAATTTACCATATAAGAATCTATTAGCATGTCTTATATTTTAGAAACCTGAGTAAAACAATTTATAATATATAAAAAAATATGAAAAGAAAACTATTACAATGTTAACGTTTGAAATTTAATTTTTCTAATTGTTGTGTAGGTGGATTAACCTGAAACAATAAAGAATAATAATTTAAAAATACCCATATACAGATAAATTATTCTTTTCTCTCTAATTATACTATAGCGTATAGAAAAGATTAGATGTTTGAAATTTGTCATTATTTTTATGATGTATGATTTCTTTTGTATTGATATTGTTGGTTCTTCAAAAGATACCGAAATACAGAATGATAATATTAAAAATTTACTAATAGTAATTAAAGATTTTTTATCTTCTTATCAACAACAAATACAGACTGTATTTACAGGTGACGGAGTAATCATCTGGTTTAAGGAAGATTCTTTATTATTACCTCTTCAGCTTGCATTAAAAATTCATAAGGAATTTCCTCAAATAAATGAAGAATCTTGTTTAGGATTGAAAATAGGAATTGCAAGAGGAGATGCAATTGAAATTGATACTGCTAAATCATTAGTAGGAATACCTGTTTGGGGGAATGGACCAGCAATAGTTAGAAGATTATGTGAGCTTTGTGATGAAGGTCATATTCTGTTGGATCTCAGTGCATATGAAAGCTTTAGTACTAAGCACAAAAAAGAATTAAAACACTTTTTACCATCGCAATCAAACAGCAAATTCTTTCAGGATCTGGGTGAATACTTTGTTAAACATCAAAAGTCTATACATGTATTTAATTTTTGTAATAATATACCAAACGATGTTGTCCCTATTTTTGGAAATAGTAATTTTCCAGTAGATAAACGAGGAATGATTGATAGAATCAATATTGATTCCGAATTGTCTCGTCCATTTGATACCTTTTTTGAATATGAAGGAATTGCTTTAAAAAAGAAAATAGATCAAGGTCAAAAAATAACCTTACTCGATGAATCAATGAAAAATATGTATTACTCACTTTTCCAATATGCTACCAACTATGATTCTATAAATACAATGATGCCAAGTACGTTTCTAAAATCACAGTCAAATATATCATTATTAAATTATCAGGCAAGATTAAGAAGAAGGTCAGTTAAAGATACTGTAGATTCAAAAAGCGTTAGAATAATGATAATGGAAAAACATCGCATAGAAAAAGATTGGGAGAATCATAATACTAGGGATGCCTGTATAGATTTTCTTAATTGGCATAAAGATTGGGGAGTTACATTATTACATATTGAACCGTTATATGCTAATGAAATTAGAAGAAATATTGAAGAAGCTACTACTTTTCAATTTAAAAGTATGGAGATTGGTTTGTGGAAAGATAAATATCTTCTTCAATTCGGTGAATATCAACTTGATGACAAAAAGTATGATGGCAGAAGGTATAATATCTGGATTTCAGGTTCTAACACTATATCTTATGTTAACTGTGAGTTACTTATTAATACAATACTTGCACATAATGAAGTTTATGAAATAAAATATGGCAATGACAAACAAAAACCAGAGTTTATCGAATGGAATCACAACTATTGGAAACCAAACTTTAGATAATAATTCCATTTTTTAGTTTAAGTCTATTTCATATATCTTAGTTGCATATAAAGGATAATGATAATAATATATTATATGTTGAACTCTCTAGAATTCAGGATACATTTATAATGGCAAAACTTAAACTATACAAAAGAAATTCTAAATTTAT
>JAATVJ010000278.1 GCA_014523515.1 Nitrososphaerales archaeon TH1177
ATTATGTCCATCTAGAATAACATTATCTTGATTTATAATTATTGGTAAATGAAGACCTTTATTGCTTATTGAATTTTTCAATACCTCATATTCCAATTGAGATAATGGGTTTATTAATTTGGAATATTCAGGATTAATATTAATGATATTTGTTGATGATGATTCTATGGACATTTTTTAGACCTCGGTCTCCTCTTTCGTCTTCCTCTTCTTGTTATGTTTACAGAGATGCTTCATCATCCCCCATTTGTCATCTCTTAAAGTACAATTATAACAAAACCAACGATCAGAATTTGGATGTACTCTGTCTATGTTGTTAATAATTTCTGGATCATATGTTCCGGTTAAAAGTTCAGATTCAGAGATCAAAGGATTTGTAAATAATCCTGCTTGTATTTTTGATTCCCTAGGTTGTTGTGAAGACATGAGTACTGTAAAAGTAGAAGATAAAGGAGGATCATTAGAATCACTTTGAATATTATTAGCTATTTCTGCTGTATTATTTTTGCTATGAGGATTTTCACCCCTGTGTGAGTCTAAATTACCATCAATACTAGTTGAAGTAGTTTTCGTAGTAGTACTAGTATTATCAGCTGTCGTAGTGGTATAATCTTCTTTTCCTCTTTCTCCTTCTTCTGCTGAAAAATGAAAAGGACCATTAGGAGATAATCGAACTGCCTTAATAGTAGTGCTTTCTTCCTCTTCCTCTGTTTGCTGTTGTTGTTGTTGAGATTCTACTTCTTTTTCTTTCGATTCGCACACAATGGGTTTTTTTCTCACAGCAGGTTCATACCTTAAGTTTGCAAACTCTTCGGTTAAGAACCAGTGAAATTTTGAATTTAATGTAATTTTATATTCTGAATTTGAGGTGTTTACTGTTGTTGTTGTTCTTTCCATTGTTACCAACTCCAAACCCTTGAATTGGGTCATAGTATATTTCGCTGTATTATTTGAAATGTTCATGCTTTTGGTAATCTGTGAGGTCGTAAGCGTTCCTTTATTAGCAATTAATAGATCTAAAATTAATACTCGCTCTATGGAGGCTGTAGACAGCACGACTTTAATTACAAGTTTTAAATCCTCTTTTGTTATGTAATTTCGTCCGTAGGATAAAGCATGACCTCTTGCCAGGTTGTAGAGTTGCTGGTTTGCCCTACTAGGATGTTCTATAATGGGAACCCCATGACTGAATGCCTGAGAATATGTGATCTCTTTTTTATCTGTATTCAGTTGTTGTGGTTGTGGTTGTTCTAATCCTAATTGTGTTAGCTGCCGCTGATGTTTCTCAATAGGAAGACGATCATCGTAATCGGTATTTTTATAGACTACAACATGACCTCGAATATGTGCTAATAATAAAGCAAGTTTTGCTATAATTTTAATCGCATTTTTATCATCCTTTTCTGCATCCCATTCAATCTTGACTTGATTATTAATCTGACCTATAGAAATAGGACAAACTTCAAACGATATCAGATAATCTATCAATAGTTTCTCTATCTCTTCCATTTTTTCATTGAATTTTTTACCTGACGTTAGTTGTTCCACTAACTCATCTTCAGTTACTTCGGTTCTGGGTAATCTCAAAAAGTAGATTTTGAATCCAATTGTAGAGAGAAATTTGTAAACGTTAGAGGGTATGTCCACTGCAGCACCTAACCACGTAAACATATAACTGCCATGGTATCCTCTTTGACCATGAACACCAGATTCACTTTCAAATCCTTTTCCGTCAATGACTCTAGTGATTACTCCAAATTGTTCTCGTATATCATCATCTTTTCCAGTAAAAAGAGGTGATAATTCAGGAGTTAAAATAATCTTGTCTTTTATCCTAGGGAGCAAGTCTACTGTTGCAAGCTTATCCTTTGGTATTGCTGCACTATGTGATACAAATGATTTTGCAGTAAATTTATCTGAGAAATATGAATATGGTAGTTTTCGGAGGAATTCGAAAAATGCGGTTTTCAAAGACGATGGTACAGCAAATACGATACCCATAAATGGTAAATTGATATCTTCTATGTTTAGTATCGTCTTAATAGATAGCTCAAATTCTGCAAGTGAAAGTTTATCAGGAAAATATTCAATTACCTTGTCATCAAATTTTATCCGTTTTTCTATGAGTATGGTAGACCATTGCTCAAAAGTAAGATCAGGATTTTCTTGTCTTAGTTTTTGTATCTCATTTAATATACTATTTTTATCTTTTTCTTGTTCTGAAGTTATTTGAGATTTGTTGTCTAATGATGATTGATGTTGTTGTTGTTGCTGCTGTTTTTTATTAGCTTTTCCATTACTATTATTACTAACATTACTATTTTTATTGTTTGATTTATAATCTATAATTTCACCTACATCATATAGTTTTTGAATATGTTGTTGCTGATCTTCTTCCAACTCTTTTAATTTTTCTTCTATTTCGTCGTTATCGTCTACTACTTTATTATTATCTTTAAAATAATCTATCATAATCAAAAACTCCTTTTTTGATTCAGTTTGCAACAATTATGTAGAGAATGGTCTAAATTAACTGGTTGAATTTGGTCATCTCTAGATTTGATATTTCGATTAAAAGTTATTTCAGTACCACAATATCTACACTTAACATTTTTATATTCTATATTGATATTATAATAAGATGGGATTAGCCAGTTCATATTTTTTTCATCTCCGCTTTTTTCTTTAAACCTCTGCCTTTTCGACTATTAATTGTCTATTGCTTAAAGTACATTTTACGTAATCTCCTTTTATGATATCTAGCCCTTCAATAAATTCAATTGGAATACATAACAAAAGAGATCTTTGATCATGGATAGCTTGAATTCTACGAATTTTTATCCCTGATAGATTATTCTCTCTGTAAAACTTATTTTCATTATTTGGTTTTTCTATCGGAGTAATATTTTTCATTTTCTTCAAAGATCCTGAATTTTTTTGATTCGCATCAGAATTGTTGTATTATCTTTAGTTAGTTCTTGTTCTACAAAAAATGTTGAATTTTCTGTAATTCCTAGTTTATCTATTATTGACTCATCAACTATTACAAGATGCTTTTTACCTAATTGCCATATCTGCTTGAATATTTCATTGTTATTACTAGTATTAGATGCATTAGTAGTATTAGCAGAATCAGTAGTATTATTTATATCTGAGAGTGTTGAATTATCCATGTAAATCATCAACTTTGATTTCTATTTGTTAGAGTCTAAAGTAGAGGTCCTAACTCCTATCGGACTCTAACAAATAATTATTTTTTAATAGCCTACTAAGGACATCATTAAAGGAATCTGAAGTTTGACCCATTTTCTTAAGAATAAAATAATTTTCTTTTGAAATGGATATTGTAGTTAATTTGTTGGATTTTTCTGTTTCTTTATTATTTGTTCTATTCATATTATGTATTTAGCAAAACAAATAAGTGTTATTAAAGAACTATTGATAGTCAGAAATAATTGGGAAGATCCAAAATTGAAGGTAATCAGACATGTCCGAAATGTGGAAAATTAGGCTATCTTAGATCCGTTCCATCAAGAAATGGTGAATATAAAAATGCTAGAAGTAGACAATATTTTCGTTTTAGACATAATGACAAGACGATAAGAGACTGTTATGGTATTGAGCAAGCAATAAAGAAGAAGGAATTAGATCAAATTAGTAATAGTAATCATGCTGAATTACGTCTTGCCATCTATGAAATAGGGAATTCCATTCAATCATTTGGTAATAAATTGCAGATTATTGGAGATATGATGAAGGAGCATAGAATTGATCCAGAAGATGAAAAAATGTTAACACAGATGATGATAGAAGGAGGAAAAAAATATTTAAAATTTTTAAAATTTTCTTCAAACTATATTAAACTAGTAACAAAAATTCCAAAAACTCCAGAAGAACTGAATTTGATCAAAAAATATCATGATGCCGTGAAAAAAGCAGATAAACAATGGTGGAAGGAAAATGGTAAACAATTTAAAAAAAATCCAGAAAAATTTATGTTCAAATATTTTTTAGATTTTATGAAAAACGATAAGGTAATGTATGCAATTAACTACTGGCTTGAAAAATATGAACTACCTAGCAGAATAAAGAAAGGAAAAGAAATATCTTCAAAATTGTCGGAATCTGCATTTGGAAGTAGTAAATATAATAATTCTGACTTTTTAATTAACAGATCTGACTAATTTACATAACATATGCAGATATCATTTCTTAATTTTCTTTTAATATATGATTTAGTTTTTCTGGATATTTTAGACATTCTAAAATCTCATTTTGTGATTCTGTTAACACAGCTATTTGTCTTTTCATAATTTGTATTTCAGATTCCTTTTCTTTCTCTCTTTCTAAGGTTTCTTTGTATGAGTCAAAAGTTAATACCATTTTACATTTGAAACAAAATCTACTATCGGGTTTGTTAGGTTCATTGCAGTTAGGACAGGGTTTTGATTTCAATATACTTGTCTTTTCTTTTTTATAATCTTCAATCCCATATGCTTCAAGAAGAGATTTTGAAGACTCATTGCCAAAATAATGTATATAAACTTGAGGCATTTTTGACGACATGGACCATCCAGCGTAATCCCGTAGTGTATGTTCTTTCAAAATTAAAGATTTTGCAGTTAGAGCTGAATGCCTCTGGATGTAAGGTGTCCATGGCTTTGTTAACAAATTTCTTATATAGGACTTATCCGTTTCTGGAATGTTAGAATTTTTATATAGTAGTTTTGGAAAATAATGTGTCTTGTATTTTACAGTATATTGCTTGTATAGTGCTTGTTCGCTGAGCCTGTCACCAAAGTTGCTATCTGATAAAGATACAAATAGAAAAGCATTTAGATTATTGGCTAATGGATGAAAATCAAGCCAATCTTTGACATACGGGATCGAGAATATAAGAGGAAGAGTTCTAGGTTTTGTCTTGCTTTTTGTAAGATGAACTTCTGCATATTGTGCACCAGTTGATGATCTCTTGAATATAACATCCTTGATTTTTAGATTCAATAGCTCATGTGGTCTTGCAGAGGTATCGTTAGCCATCGCATGATAACACTTGTCCCTTTTATCTGGACAATATTTTAAAAAGAGGACATGATCTTCATCTGTCCAGATATCAGATGGCTTATATGTTGATTTTTCCTTTCTTGAAAGATGTTTGATTCCATGACTACATGGTGGAGTTGTCCACTTTTTCTGATCTAGTTCATTATTTTGATATTGATTGTAGAACCATCTGAAAAATTTACTCAAAACCATATGTCTAGTATTGTATGTCCCAATCCATTTGTGAGTGGGATCATCTGACTCTGTCTTCCTTGAAGAATTTAGAAAATCTGTTATATCGTTTTTAGTAATTTTTTCAAAGTCTTTGTAAGAAAGAAATTGATTAAACAATGACAAGATCTTGATGTGAGTTAAAGTAGTATTGAGCTTGACATTCTGGTTATCATACTCTTCTATCAAGAATTGATAAAAAATCTTTGTATTTTGTAAATTTGCGCTAGACATTTTTTTGAAAATGGAATTGCAGTAGAGAGGAGCTTCTTTACATATGACTCTAATTTTTTTTTCTAAATCTGCTAAAATCAGACCATTATTTTCAACATTATCCACATTAACAACATTGGCAAAACTTCGTGTCATTACCTGATGGTAATAGTTTTGCTCTTCTTTATAAGAACTATGTATAATATCGCGAACAGAAAGGATGATATTATAAATGATATCCATAGTAAATTACCTGCTATCTCTGCTGCATCACCAATTATTACAAATATTCCAGCACCTAAAATTAGACCAATTCCATACATAGTAGCATGAAATAGATTTATGGTACGTTTTAATGCTGGAACTTTATGAGTCATACTTTAAGAACTTTAAGAAAAGCACAAGTATAATATATTTTAAAAGATACTTTGATTGCTATAATTTAATATACTAATCAAATTTTATTTAATAGAATGTAACTTTAACTATACTTTTAATGGTAATACATCTTATATTATTTATAGTATAATATTTTTATTGAATGGTAAAATAATAATAATAGCAAATATATATAAATACATCATCATGAAGCAGAAATTAAACTTAGCAATTAATGGTTTTGGAAGAATAGGACGAAGTTTCCTTCGTGTCTGTCTTAAAGACAAAGAATTCATGGATATGATAAATATAGTAGCCATAAATGATTTGACAGATTTAAAAAGTATTGTACATCTTTTAAAATTTGATTCTACATTTGGAAGATTTGATGGTGGTGAAATAGATATTGATGAAAATAATAATTTATTGATAATAAATAAAGAATTGAAAATAAAAATCTTTGCAGAGAAAGATCCTTTAAACTTACCATGGAAAGATCTTGACATTTATTTTGTAATTGAATCTTCAGGTAAATTCACAGATGCAAATAGTGCTAAAAAACATATTGAAGCAGGAGCAAAAAAAGTAGTCATCTCTGCACCTGCAAAAGGTGTGGATGCTACTATCCTTTTAGGAGTTAATGATTCTAAATATACAGATGAAAAACATAACATTATATCAATGGCTTCATGTACAACAAATTCGCTTGCTCCTGTAATCAAAGTATTAAATGACAAATTTGGAATACAAAATGGATATATGACTACAACTCATGCTTATACCAATGATCAAAGATTACTTGATTCTTTTCATAAAGATCCACGACGGTCACGTTCAGCAATGATGTCTATTATTCCAACCACGACTGGTGCTGCCAAAGCTATAGGAGAAGTAATACCTGAATTAAAAGGAAAGATTGATGGTCTTGCATTACGTGTACCAGTAAGTAATGGATCAATTGCTGATATTGTTTTAACACTTAACAATGAAGTTACAAAGGAAGAGGTTAATAAAGTGCTAAAAGAAGCATCACAAAGTTACCTAAAAGGAATTCTTTCATATACAGAAGAACCAATAGTTTCATCTGATATTATTGGCGATTCACATTCATCTATTGTAGATGGCCTGAGTACCATGGTTTTAGGTAATAAAGGAAGAAATGTGAAAATTTTGTCTTGGTATGACAATGAATGGAGTTTTGCTTGTAGGCTGGTTGACTTGATAAAGTTTATTTATAATAAAAATAAGAAGATTGATTAAATATAGGACATTTAATTACAAAAAAATTTCTTTTCATTATGTATGTATATAAGACTTATTTAACTGAGGATCTTAAA
>JAATVJ010000279.1 GCA_014523515.1 Nitrososphaerales archaeon TH1177
AATATCAAATACGAGGGAAATAACTATACTAACATAGAGAACATCTTTATTTTTATAAATTCTATTCTTATAAAAATAATATAATGAAAATAAAAATAATGCTAATGGAAAAAGTTCGTAAGGTCGATGTATAGGAAAATTATCAAGTACCAAAAATGGAAAAACTACAAATAGCGAGCTTATAGCTACTATTGAAGAAAATAAAGTAACTATTATTAGGTACAATAAAAGTAGTTTTGATAATCTATTTTTGTTATTCTTGTTTGAAGATATTTGTTGTTTTTCTTGGGTATTTAAAGAAACAGATAAAAAAGAATTGTATTTAAAAATTGCTATAGCGAACATTGCACTAAGAAATAATCTTCCAGCAAACCAAGTCTGTGGAATAAAATATTTTAAGAATAAAATATTATCCATATTGTGCAAAGAAATTGTAACATGTAATAAATCAATTAAAGCATTAACTAGAAAACCAATGCCAATAAATAGACTAAATTTATCATTGAAGGTACGAGCTCTAGAAATATAATAGAATGCAAGTATTCCAGCAAAGATTGTTCCAAATAATTCTATATAAAAATGATGTATAGGTGATGACACCCATAAATATGGGTTGACAGATAATAGAGCAATTACTGAAAGATAAATTGAAGGTAATAAAATATATTTTAAAATATGATTTGTTTGATTATTAGTCCTTATAAGGAAATTTAGTGGCAATGGATTAATCTATTCCTTTTATATTTTTGTTAGTATATTTTATATTCTCTATTATTTATAAAATAATAATTATTAACAACAGCAGCATCAGTAGGAAAATATTTTAAAATTCGATATAAATTATTCCTAATAATTAGCTGATTAGGAATAGATAATAAAGAGCTAATCTTTGAACAAAGATTTATAGTTGAACCAAATAAATCTATTTGACTGTAATCACCAACTAAAGCTAAATCTAATACACCATAATCCATACTAATTCTATAGTTGAATGGGGATAGATGTTGTCTAGCCAATTCATTGTTAATCATATATCGCTCATCTGAAAATTTTATTCCTTTAGAAGAAAAACGACTCAATCTTGACAACTTCCATGATTCTTTAGGATAATAGCAATATTTGTAAAATAAATATCAATTAAATAAGAATGAAAATGTATTATATTACTTTCCATTGAATAGATAAAGTTACAATCTTATTAAAAGGATTTGATTAAATTGAGTCCTTTCATTTACAGATATATTTAATTTTAAATATAATATCATTTAAATAGAATTTTAAAATTGTCATTGTCTTATTAAAAGATGATTATGATTATAACACGAAATTTAAATAAATTTTTTTAAAAATAATACTATTACATAACAAAATTTTTTGGCGCCGAAAATTAGCAATTTTTTTATTGATAGTTTAAATTTTCAAGTCAGTTTTATTTTTATGAGTCTCTTTTATTAGTTTCAAATATCATCTTTTGTTAGAATCATATTTTAATAATATGTATATCTATAGTAATATACATCAAATCAATAGATTACCAGTTGATTATTATATATATAACAAATTCCAATCTAGAATGTTCGAAATAATGTTAAGGTAATAATTTTATATTATCTTATTTATTTTCTTTCTAATTGTTGTGTATATTCTTTTACTTAAAACTAATAGTTGATCAGATAATGAGCTAATGCATCTTCTTCTTTTACCTTGTTGTTTTTTTTTCTCTCTCTTAATGACTGATTTATTATCTGTAGTTCTTCGATCTTTATTTGCAAGTCTATTCCTTGCCTTTCTAACTGAGGAATATTTATAATGTAGCTATGGCTTCAAATTTATTTTCATAATAACATAATTTTTATCTGTATGAAATTATTGTCTATAAAAAGTATAGATTCACTATTAGATTTACTAAAAAAATTGAAAAAAAGAAATAAAGAAGATTATAAATAATAAATAAAATAAACTAGAGAATAAATGATTCATGATGATAAATCAAATATAATAATATTTAATGATTAACATATAAAAGAAATTAAATAATGACAATAGATTTGACTCTTTAATTCTTGAAAAGTTAGTAATATTATATAAGTAAATTTCTAATTTTTGACACAATTGTTTCTAACAAAAATAGATAGTAGTAATTATTTTGTTAATTATAGATATTGAAATTTTTGATATACTTATTGATGATTTAAAAATAAGCTATTCTTTATTACTAGAATCAAGTATAGAAACGATTTTGATATATTCTCTAAAGTCATATCTTTCCATTTTACCATCATTTGTTATCCACAGAATTGGGTTTTTAGAAGAAAAATTATTTAATCCTTCAATATTTAGTTCCTTTTCAAATTTTTTCAATACTTGGAATATGATAGTATAGTCTAAGTTATTTATTTCTTGAATTGTTGCTCCTTCACCAGGAGTGGTACCTTTCATTGAATAAATTACTCCACCTACCATTCCAGGTCCAAATGATTGTCCTGCATGACCTAGATTTAATAGTATTCCTCCAGACATATAAAGACCTGAATTATATCCAGCTCCAAAAGTTATTAGACTACCTCCTCTAGCCTGACCCATTGCTCTTTCCATACAACCCTTTCTAACGAGGATATCTACACCTAAACTAAAGTCTGTTGCTTGATTATTCTGGGCTGCAAGTTCTGTTGCAAAACCATTGACTATGATTTTTCCGCTATAGCCTTTATCAGCCAATCCATTTTCAGCATGTCCGTTGAGAGTCCATGTGCCTATAAAGTTACAGCCTGAAGCAAAAAAATTTCCTACATTGCCTTCTATCATTAAATTCAGTTTTATTGGTTCTCGAAAACCTAGGATACCTATACGATATAGGGCTCTAGGATTTTTTAATTTTATATTGGTTTCTCCTTCTTTTACCTTTCTCTTTAAAATCGAATTTACAGTTCTTTCATATATCAATGGAGAACTAACAATATCCATAAACTTTTCATGAGAAGCACGTTTCAATCCTTTTGGTAGAACTATACCAAATTTTTTGTTTAATGCAGAATTAAGCCGTTCAAACTGCTCATCAAGATTGGATGTACTTGAACCTATACTATTCGCAAGTTCTCGAATTTCATCAATATCTAAAGTATACATTTCTTTTGAATATTATATTATTTTTTGTAGAAAATCTTTGGTTTTCCTGGTTGTGATGTCTCTACATATAAATTTGCGCCTACACAATCCAATGCTGACAGATCAGTAGCGATTGCCCAGAAAGAAGGATAATCTCTTGTACCTGGATTGTATCCAAAAATACCTTTTCTTGCTCCAAATCTATCTCTTACTAGTGCTAAACAATTAGGAGTTGAGACTATGTAAGTAAATGGACCATCTGCTTTGTTAATAAATTCATAATTTGCCTTTTCTATATCGTTATGCTTCAAAAGCTGGTCAGCAATAAATACAGCTATTACTTCGGAATCACATCTAGAGTAAAAATGATATCCTTGCAATTCAAGAGAAGACTTTAACTTTGAATAATTTGCTATCTCGCCGTTATGTACGACTGCTATATCTGGCATAATTGTAGTACTAAATGGATGTGCATTATCAGGGGTAACTCTACTGCTTGTGGCTATTCTTAAATGTCCAATACCATGCGTTCCTTGTATTGATTTGATGTTATATTTTGTATCAAGATCTCGTACTAAACCTACATCTTTTATAAGAGACATTTGTTTCGCACAAGTAGAAATAATCACATTAGGATCTTGGTTTAAATCGTATAGAACGGTATTTAATCTCTCTGGATATACTTTTTCGCAGAATCTATTGTATTTGTCATTATCTTTTTTAAAATATTCGACTTGATAAAAATCATGGTCAAACTTTTTGTTAAAAATTGCTATTCCTGTACTATCTTGAGCTCTTATTTGCTGGCTCTCCATCATTTTATATAAAATTGAACCTATAGGAAAATCATTATAACAAGAACAATTCTCTAACATTATTCCACATATTCCACACATTTTTTAATGCCTCACTAAAGATTTGATAACCTCTTTTCTTTCTTCTAAATTTAATTGAATTCTATTTTCATCAATATATTCATCAAGTATTCCATTGATGATTTGATAATAGGTTTTATCTACTCCCTCAAGTAAAATATCACCTTGTAAGCTTGCCTCGATGCTAGATGTACGTAAATCAGAAGGTGTTAGATTATGAAAATTACTATATCCTAAAGCAGCAGGAATTCCCTTTATCTCTTCTTTGGTAGCTATCATATGACGATAAACTCTTTCTGTAACAAAGTCAATTTCAAAAAGCCTATCAGAAAAAATTTCAGAATATGCTATTAACATACTTGTAGAGTATCCTATTATATCTGCACCTAAAGCAACTGATTTTATAATCTTTCCAGTGGTATTTACATCACCTGCAATTACTAAAGTCACTTCAGCACTTCCATGATAACTCTTTTTATTATTATTATTATTATTGCAATCTCGATGTAAATTAGATCTATTTTTTTTATTGACTATTTTAGAATATTCATTTAAAGCATTTCTTGTATCATGGATAACTGCAATAGCATGTTTATTTTTGTAAATTTCATTTTGTTTTTTTACCTTCTCTGTATCTACTATTATTCCATCTATACCTGTATCCAATATTTCATTAATATAAGTTGGAAAGATATTACTAATATCAACTAATATAGGATATTTAAATTCTTTTCTTAAATTTTTGAGTAATTTGATCGAATTATGGTCTCCAAATTCCAATACAATTCCTTGCGGAGAATCAATTTGATAAGATTTTAGTTGATTGGCGGTTGTATTGGATGAAAATTTTTTAAACCATGGATATTTTCTTTGGCTAGCTGTTGTATTTTTTATTTCCTCTTCTGAAACAAATCCTAAGACATTTCCTTCTTCAGCAAGTCGATTTAAAGTTCTATGAACAGCTTCTAAAACATCATCTGAAAATAACATATTTTCATAAATTAACAAAGGTATTGTTAAATTAACTTTATAAAATGAGCTTCTTCCTATGGTCGTATCTAGATTTATTGTTTCTCTATAAGGGTCATATGCAGGTCTAGATAATTGTGCTCCTAATGCAGTTACATAGTCCCAAAGATTTACTGTCTCATAACTAATTTTATTTTGATTATTGTGCCTAATATCATCATCTATTGAATTTGATCTTGGCATTCCTGTTCTTGCAAGCTCCAGGATAGATTTTCTAATTAAAAACTTTTCTGAATTATTCAATCTTATTGATTCCTAAATGGTTATCCATAGTTGGTTTTTTTATAGCAATCAGATTTTTTTCTTTCAACACTGTCGCTATTCTTCCTTTAATTATATCTTTATAGGTTTGACCATCTTCTAATGGCAAATCTGAAGCTATACTGGACAATTGATCCATTGCCACTAGATCTTCTTTTCTAATATCATGTATACTTTTTCTTCCTAGTGATCTAGCAATATTTTTTAGTTCTATTAATGTCCCTTTTACATAATTAACTATTGAATCTATACTCTTTTCTATATCGAGCTTTTCATATGAACCTGTTAATCCTGCAGGACACATATTTGTATAACAATCTTGTACCAGTGTACATCCCATAGAAATAAGAAATCCTGTTCCTATCCCAACTCCAGTCGCTCCTAAAGCAATACATTTGGCTATTCTTTCTGCATCCCATATACTGCCATGAACAAGTAATTGAAATTTATCGTCTTGATGATTCAAATAATAATCAG
>JAATVJ010000280.1 GCA_014523515.1 Nitrososphaerales archaeon TH1177
TATAACGCACCATAATAAGCTCCAATTCTTTCATCAGAACTTACTGAATGTATATTTTGCCTATTCCTTGAAATTTTAAAATCTAGTGATTGTACACCAGGAACATCTTTACCGTCTATAGTTAGCTTACTTGTGCTAGCTGCAATTAATAATGGTGATGATGACATTTTTCACAAACTCCTCTTTTAATATGCCTTTACATTTACAGTAGCATAAATATAATCCATTGCACGAACTGGTCTAACTGCTATATCCGTTCTCACTATACCTTGTGCAAAATCAGACTGAGAAGAGTAAACATCAACAATAAACGCTGGCTGAGATCCATCAGTAGTTGGTACAATAGATCCTTCTCTTTCCATCCCTATAAGAAATTCAGTTATTCTCTCTTTTAATGCTAATCTGCCACGTTCATTATTCAGTGTCCCAATGAAAAGGTCAGACACATTTTTGACGCCACGGACAGAACGATCCGCTATTCTCATAACACTAATCTGTTCCTTACTTGTGGTGATTCCTTTGACTAGGATAATACCTCTTCCTCTAACTGAATCAATCGGTAATATTCCATTTGTCAAGAGTTTCATTTGTTCAGAAGGAGTAAATCTTCTTTCTAGACTGGATACACCAGTCAATGGTTTGAATGTAGGTGATTCATAATAACTGAGTTTACTGATCAGTCCGGCAACACCTCCAGCTAACCCATAGGGAGCTACTAGAATAAATCGATCACTAGCTAGCCGTGTTGTTCTCTTTATAATATCATTAACCAACTCATTTGGTGCCACAGTACCTATTCCTATTCTAGGTCCAAGAGGTTTTGGTTCTTTCCCTATACTCATATTTTGACAATGAGCATCAACAAGAGCATGTATTTCAGGATCCCAATTATCAGTAACATATACTACATCTATGTTTTCTTCTAACTCCAACTGTTCCAATGCTTGTTCATAATCTGCTATAGAAGGTGGCCCCATCTGTCCTCCACTAAGTGATACTTCTTGAGGAATTGGAATATTTTCTAATGATGGTTCGCTCAACAATTGTGCAGTTACAATTCGAGAATTTTCATTTAAAATCTTCTCTATATAAAAGTCATTATCTTTTAACATTGATAGGTTTTCATATTCTTCAGGGAGATAATTTTTAGCAGAAATTTCTAGACGGACAGTATTCTCAGTTGCTCCTCTCATAACTTTAACCTGTATTTTGTTACCCTTCTCTCCTAATTCTCTAGCTACTAATTTCATTGACTCTTTTTTTTTGCTATTATTACTCTTTAGTACTGCTGAGGCAGGATAACTATGATCCCCTCCAACCCTTGTGGCAACAACTTGAAAAACTCCATTAAGAAATGCTTTTTTTACCTCTTTATGAAGCGTAAATCCTGTTTCTTCCGGTCCAAAATATTCGAGAAATTCTCTATAACTTGTAACAGTCACAGATGTTCCTACAGGCCCTTCGTTAGCAGTACCTATCATGCCGACAACACCAGCAGGATACAATTGTTGAGGTACAATTTCTTTAACAACGTTAATTTCTACACCAGGTATTACTCTTACCATGTACAAATCTTTAAGAAAAAAGTAATATATAACAATTTTCTTGTAATTATAGAATAATTATATTATTTTGATCGTTTGTTTAAATTATTAAAAATTGATTGATATATCTGTCGATCTTTTACAAGATCTCTATATTTCTAACAATGATAATAATTGCCTTATTTAAAAAGGAAAATTAATTTAAAAGAATGTTACCGAATTAATATCTAAAATATAGTATTTCTAAATATAGTTTGTACCTTTCTTTATCCATCCAACAGTAGAATAAGCGTATTTTTATAGCAATATTACCAAAGATAATATTGTCTTTGCAACCTATAGCAAGAATATTTAGTTTATATATTATATATTTAATAGCAAATTTCTATAACATTATCTTTAGCTTTATTATTAGTTATTACGTTATTATATTTAGAAATTTATTATATAGAAAAAATATCTGTAATCTGTACTATAATAATATTGTTTACAAAAAGGATAAATAATAAAATGACTATTTTTATAACTGCATTACAAATAAATGTCAATAGTTATAGATGATCTAGACCTAATAAAAAGAGTACAAGATGGTATTTTAGAGGAAATTCGAAATATTTCTTATATAAATATAATTGATCGAAGGAATATTGTAGAATTAGAGATTCCTGGTTCTCAAGGAAATGTAATTCAAGATATGGGATTTGATGCGATCAAGGTAGAAATATTTGGTGAGATTATTGGTCAAAATGCTAGAACAAGTATAGAATCCCTTAGAGACAAATATGAATCTAACAAACCCGTATCCTTTTCTTCTGATATAACATCTATTGCAGAGATTATTAATGTTATTATAGAATATTTATATATTGAAGAAGTTGCTGGCTCCCCCTTCAGATATAAATATTATATATCTTTACGAGAATATATTGAAGAAAAATCTTAAATGGAATGTATGATATAAAGAATTTATTAACTGCATTTTCTACTACTAACTACCAATACAAATATTATTTCTCAACATACTTTACATGGTCTAAAATAAGACTATTAGAATAATAAATAAATAAATCAATAAACGAATAAATTGCTATCGATAATAACAACTTAAACAAATTTTTGTATTATAATTATAGAAAGTAGAATTACATAGTATAAAACCTAATAAATAAAAGAATATTATTCATGAATGAAAAATCAAAAATATTTACTGTTTTTTCACCTAACAATAAAGAAGAAATTATATATTAAATATCTATATAACAAATAACATAGTCTCCAATGTCAAATCATCTTCGTCGTGTATGGTTTAATGAACCTGTAAAAGATTCTCCTGCTGTGAAATTAATTCACTTAGCATATGAGAAAGTAGAACGCATTCTTTTATCATTTACAATAGATCTTTCTCGTTCTAGTAATAGCTATTTGGATCCCACTCGACCAATAAAAATTAATGGTACAACAGTACAAATTCCTGAACTGCAAAGAGATACTTATTCTCTCAATTTTGTTGAGAGAAAAGAAATAGATGTAACAAATCTATTAAAATATAGTCCTACAGGAGAAGACAATAAAGTAGAAGTCTACTTTAAATCTAGTCAAAAATTATGGTCAAAGAATGAGGTAGGAAAACTAAACTTAGTTTTTACTATATATTTTCCAAAAGAGGAAGCTCCTAAACAACAAAAACAAGAATCAATATCCATTAAATTTATGTTTTGTATATTTTGTAGAAGAGAAATCCCTGATTATTCTAAATTTTGTTGCCATTGCGGAGCAAAACAGGAAGGTGGAGGTAGAGAAGTTAAAACATGTAAAGTAGACAATGAGAGTCTCCCTCAAAATGCA
>JAATVJ010000281.1 GCA_014523515.1 Nitrososphaerales archaeon TH1177
AATTGCAGGGGGTCTAATAGGAACTGGTAATGCACAGCAAGGTATTGGTGCTGCAGGAATGGGAATAATAGCTGAAAAACCTGAAAAATTTGGACAAGTTTTGTTCTTCTTTGTCATCCCTGAAACTCTTTGGATTATAGGCTTTGTACTCGGAATAATTCTCCTATTGGGTATCTTGTAATTTGATGAGAGCGGCCAAATGAGTATCTCATATACTTTCATCAAAGAAATAAAAGATAGAAAAGAACAGAAAATAAATATTCTTGATAGTACTTTAGCAGAGAAAAAAGCAAAAATTCAGAGCATGAAGGAAAGTACTATACAAGAAATTCAAAATCAATATTCAAACGAAGCAAAAGCAAAATCTCAGCGAGAAGCAGCAAGAATAGTCGAGGCAGCAAGATTAAAGGCAAAAAAAATTCTCTTTGATGCAATTAATGCAAATATGGACTCTACCTTTGATACCATAACAAAAGAGTTAAAGAATTACACCCAAAAGCCAGAGTACAAGATTACTCTACAAAGAATGCTTAACTACGCTAAACAGAAGTTAGGTCAAAATATCATAGTACATTGTCGAGAAGATGATAAAATAATTTTAAAGGGAATGGACAACATAATTCTTGGATCTTCAATTCAAACTATAGGAGGAATTCTAGCTGAAGATAAGAATGGCACCAGAGAGCTTGATTTGACTTTTGAAGAGTTATCAAGAACTCATGAAGATGAAATAAAAAATTTTCTTCTCGAGAGAATGATCAAGTAGTAATGACCTCGTCATCTTATTCATCTTCCTTTGGCAGATTGCAATCTCTTTCAGTAAATTTTCTTTCTTCTAATATTCTTCAAAATTTACTTCATGCTAAAGATGTTTCAGAAATGACACGAATACTGGAATCCACTTGGTATGGCGCAGAGATAGAAAGAGCTGCCTCCCTTTATTCTCCTCCAGAGCTTTTAGAAGTTGCACTAAATAGACATATTGTTGAAATTAACAAAATTGCTATTGAGGCAACGCCATTTAGTGGGAAGACTGCAATTCGAGCTTATCTATTAAAATGGGATATTCATAATATTGAGTTGATTTTATCGTCAAAGATGATAGGTCGTGCTATAACTGAAACTGAACCTTTTTTGGTCTCAAGTAGAAATTTTCCGGCTGGAATTTCAGCAGGTAATATTTCACATGATGAAATGAAAATTATTTTATCACAAACCAATGTGGAAGGTGTGGTAAACCATCTTGTAAAGTATAGATATGGAACAATTTTGATGCAACACCTTGATACTTATCAAAAAACAGGGGACTTGGGCCCAATGATGACTGATCTCATCGCATATTATTATACTACATTAATTGAATCGTTAAAGTTTTTTCAAGGTGATGAAGGGGTCATAAGAGATTTGTTTAGGGCAGAAATCGATAAAAAAAATATATTGAGCTTATTGAAAGGAAGAGATTCCAACCTGGATCGAGAATTAATTAGCAGACATCTTGTCACTGGGGGACATATTATTTTGGAGGAGTTATTTGATATTTTTGGATCAAAAAATATGGAAGAATTTGTAAATAAGGTAGAGAAACATTATAATTTAGCAGAAACATTAAAGGACACTTATATGAAGACTCACAGTCTTATTGATTTCGAAGTAGCTTTCGATAAATATATTAGCAAATCGTATTTAAAAAAATTAAAAAATATTGCTCTTTCACTTGGAACTATCTTTTATTTTATGATGAAGGCAGAATATGAATGGGATAATATAAAGAGAATAGCTTATGGAAAGCGTTATGATCTTCCAATTGAGAGAATAAATTCAATGTTGATTTTGGAGTGACCAAATAGAGAGTATGTCTTCTAAACAAAAAGTACATTCAGATGCACATGGTGGTGTAATAGCTGTTATAGGAGAAAGAGAACTTGTTATTGGTTATCGACTTTTAGGAATAGATGATACTTTTATCGTTACTGGAGGCGACGATTCTTTTAAAACTATGGAAAAGCTTTTTTTTTCTCATAAATACAAAATGATTATTGCTAGTCAATTTATTCGTGATTATCTACCTCCATTATTAAGAAAAAAAGTTGAAGCATCTATCGAACCACTCGTTTTATTTATGCCTTCATTAAAAGGAAATATCCAAGAAGAATCGATATCTTCTTTAGCTAGACGTGTTCTTGGAATAAATATTAAATATTGAAAGGGTGTTAAGGGAGTGAAATAAAAATGACAACAGCTATAGTTTCACGTATTTCTGGTCCCGTTGTTGTAGCAACGGATATTGAACAAGCACAAATGTACGATGTTGTACGTATTGGAGAATTAGGTTTATTGGGTGAAATTATCCGTCTAGAGGGAAATAAAGCTACTATACAGGTGTACGAAGATACTACAGGACTTCGGCCCGGAGAAAAGATTATCAATACCAGAAGACCCCTTTCAATACAACTTGGACCTGGACTATTGAAATCTATCTACGATGGCATCCAGCGTCCACTTGATGTTCTAAGACAAAAAAGTGGTGACTTTATCAGTAGAGGAAATATTATTCCCGCTTTGGATCAGCATAAGAAATGGGAATTCATTCCACTCAAGAAAAAAGGTGAAGATGTTTCTCAAGGTGAAATTATTGGTGAAGTTCAAGAAACACCATTAATTAGACACAAAATAGTAGTACCCTTTGGTATTAGTGGTCAACTTTCTGAAATAACAGAAGGAAATTATACAGTGAGTGAAAATGTAGCTGAAATAAAAACAAATAATACAACAGTGAATATTGGTTTATCAAACTGGTGGATGGTAAGAAAGCCACGACCTGTTCTGAGGAAACTCCCACCTGAATCTCCTTTGCTGACCGGACAACGGGTTCTTGATACATTTTTCCCTGTTGCAAAGGGTGGTACTGCAGCTATTCCTGGTCCATTTGGAAGTGGAAAGACAGTAACTCAGCAGCAGCTTGCAAAATGGGCAGATAGTAACGTCATAGTATATGTTGGATGTGGCGAAAGAGGTAATGAAATGACAGAAATTCTCACATCATTTCCTAAATTGGAAGATCCTAAATCAAAAAGACCGCTTATGGAAAGAACAATTCTGGTTGCCAATACCTCTAATATGCCTGTAGCAGCCCGTGAGGCAAGTATCTATACAGGTATTACTATGGGTGAGTATTATCGAGATATGGGATATGATGTTGCCTTAATGGCAGATAGTACTTCGAGATGGGCAGAAGCACTTAGAGAAATTTCTGGCAGATTGGAGGAAATGCCAGGAGAAGAAGGATATCCTGCTTACCTTGGAAGCAGACTAGCAGAATTTTATGAAAGAGGAGGTAAGGCAGTAGTGATATCACCAGAAGAACGGGTAGGCTCTTTAACTTTAGTAGGGGCAGTCTCACCACCAGGTGGAGATTTTTCAGAACCCGTTTCACAAAATACACTCAGAGTAACAAGGGTATTTTGGGCACTTGATGCTAATCTAGCCTCAAGAAGGCATTTTCCAGCTATCAATTGGTTAACAAGTTATTCGTTATATGCAGATGAAATGATTGATTGGTACAAGAATAATATATCATCTGAATGGGTTAAAATAAGAAAAGAAGCACTAGAAATTTTGCAAAGAGAGGCAGAACTCCAAGAAATTGTTCAACTTATAGGCTATGATGCATTACCAGAACCAGAGAAAGGTATTTTAGATACTGCTCGCTCGATTAGAGAGGATTACTTACAGCAGAGTGCATATGATGAGATCGATACCTATTCTTCAATAAGGAAACAATATCTAATGCTCTCAACAATCTTAGAATTTGGTAAAAAGGAATCCGATGCGATAAAAAAAGGCATTTCTTCTTCAAAAATAGGTTCTCTAGATGTGAAGAAACGTATATCGATGATAAAATGGACAAAGGAAGAACAAGTAGAACAGCTGGTTAGGGAAATCGAGATAAATATGAAAGAACAGTTTAATAATTTGTTAATGGAGGTAACAGTTTAAAAATGTCAAATGTGGCATTTAAAACATTATCAAAGATAGCAGGCCCTTTGATGTTTGTTGAAGGAATAAATGATGCTGCTTATGGGGAGATGGTCGAGATAAAACTTGTTAATGGAGAAAGACGTCAGGGTCAAGTTCTAGATACACGAAAAGGTATGGCTATTATCCAAGTCTTTGGACCTACTTATGGACTGGGGACAACTGGAACCTCAACAAAGTTCCTCGGTGAAACTGCAATGTTATCGGTATCTGATGAAATGCTTGGAAGGGCTTTTGATGGACTAGGCAAACCTAGAGATAATGGACCAAAAATTGTATCAAAAGACAAGTACGATCTGGTTGGAGCGGGGATTAATCCTTATTCTCGAGAAGAACCATCGGAATTTATCCAAACAGGAATGTCAAACATAGATGGGATGAATACATTAGTCAGAGGCCAAAAACTCCCAATATTTTCGGGAGCTGGTTTACCACATAATTTGCTTGCAACTCAGATTGCTAGACAGGCCAAGGTCCTAGACAGCTCTGAAAATTTTTCTGTTGTATTTGCTGCAATGGGAATTACGAGTGAAGAAGCAAATTTTTTTGTGACACAGTTTGAGGAAAGTGGAGCTCTGGGAAGAAGTGTTCTTTTTCTAAATTTGTCATCTGATCCCTCAATGGAACGTATACTCACACCTAGACTTGCATTAACAACGGCAGAATTTCTTGCTTATGAGCGGGAAATGCACGTTCTTGTTATTCTGACTGACATGACTAATTATTGTGAGTCTTTGCGAGAAATCAGTGCAGCTAGGGAAGAAGTCCCTGGTAGACGAGGGTATCCAGGCTACATGTATACGGACTTGGCATCAATTTATGAACGCGCAGGAAAAATAAAAGGAAGAAAGGGATCTGTAACACAAATTCCTATCCTTGCAATGCCTGCAGATGATATTACTCATCCAATTCCAGATCTTACCGGATATATTACTGAAGGTCAAATAGTTCTCAGTAGAGATTTACATAGATTAAATATTCAACCCCCAGTTGATGTCCTGACGAGTCTGTCTCGTCTGATGAACCAAGGTATCGGGAAAGGTAGAACTAGAGAAGACCATAGAAACTTGGCAGATCAACTCTATACAATATATGCGCAAGGTAAAGATGCAAGAGCATTGTCCGCAATTGTAGGAGAAGAAGCATTAAGCGAAACAGATAGAAAGTATCTCAAAATAGCTAATAATTTTGAACGCAAATTTGTTAATCAAGGCGAAGATGAAAACAGGCCAATTGAACAAACTTTAGATATTGGATGGGATCTCTTAAGTGAACTTCCAGAATCAGAGATGAAGCGTATCAAAGCAGAATATATTACTAAATATAGAAAGAAGAAGGTACTTGCAGAGGCGGAGATGTAGTCAAGATATGGGCGAAAAAGTGAGAAAGATAAAGAAAGAAAGAGACAGAGAGAGACGCAGAGAGTGATTAATAGAACATGGTATTAACTTCTAACATTAGACCAACTCGTCTTGAGTATATTAGGACAAAACGTAGAATTCTTATTGCTAAAAAAGGTTTGAAACTTTTAAAACTAAAACGACAAGCATTAATTCTTGAATTTTTTAATACAAGCAAGACTGCATCCGCTTTACGCGGAAGTTTACAATCTGAATTAATAAAAGGATATGAAACCATTAGAATGGCTGAAATGCTGGCGGGTTCCATGAGGCTGGAGAACGAAGCAATGAAATTGTCGCAGATGGCAAATTTAGAGGTAATGTCAAAGAGTATCATGGGGGTTAATATTCCCAAAATTGTAGGGGGTCAGAGGGAATTACTTGCTGAGCATTTATTAGAGTTACCTACATCTATCAATGAGTCAATAAGAGTTTTTCAGAGAATTCATACTATTGTATTGGAGATAGCAGAAAAGGAGACGGCTTTAAGAAAACTTCTATATGAGATTGAAAGGACTAAGCGTAAATCTAATGCAATAGAAAATATCTTTATTCCAAAATTGTTGTCCGCATTAAAATTTATTACTTTTAGACTAGATGAAATGGAACGAGATACTTTCATTATGCTCAAGACAGTAAAGAGAAAGATGGGAGAAAGACAAGAAATGATTTCCAAGGAGGCAGAAGTAGAGATTAATGCAGAGTAATAAAGATAATAAAAACAAGAAAATTTTTGCAAATTCAGAACAAAGAAAATTTTATCAGGTAGCAAGGGCTTTCAAGATCGGAAATATTCTTGCCACAATTATTATAATTTCAGTTATTGGAAAATATTTTCTAGGAATATAGATAGAGATATGTCTACCTTCTCGCAAAAAAAGTACATTGAACACTTGAAATTAATTAAAGAAGCTGAGGATAAAGTACAGACAGAAATTGAAGCTCATAGAAAATTAGTTGAAGAAGAAATCAATCATTTACAAGAGGAATTTGAAAGTACTATTGAAGCAACCAAAATAGAGGGAAAAAAAATAATAGAAAAAAGTATTGAACAAGCTAGAGAGAATGCTACCAAGGAAGCGAATAAAATTATAGATGATGCAGAAGCTAAATCTAAAACCATCTCATTTCATTCAGATCCACAGATAATAAAGAACATAATAGAAATTTTGCTTTCTGAAATAAAATGATAAGAGGTAGTAGTAGTAGGAGATGAGTGCATTACTTAAACCTGCTCCAATGTCTCGAATAGCGGTAATAGGCCTAAAAAAATATAGACAACAAATTATATCGATTTTGCATGAATTGAATGTTATACAACTAGAGCCGCTTTCCAAAGAAGCCGACTCATTTCTCATGATTGAGCATGAAAGTGATTTACATAGAGAAATTTCAGATCAATTACTTCGAATTAGAGGATTGATCAATACCCTTCCTCCAACAACTATACACAGAAAAACTAGTTTTTCTTCTTTTGATGAACTTATTAAATCAATAAAATCTATAGATATTGATGGTCAAATTGCTTCATTAGAAAGGGAAAAAGAAAATCTTTTGACAGAAATGAAAGAAGCTGAAAACAATATTAAACTCCTTGAAGAATTTTCGTTCTTTCCTGAAGATTTAAGAATTTTAAACTTGTCCTTTGCACGATCATACTTTGGTCGCGTTGCCTCAGAAAAACTGGAACCATTTAAAATTAACTTGGAATCAAATGACATACCTGTTATATTATATACTAAGGAAGATAAAAAACTCACTTATTTTGTTCTCGTTATTCCTCCACATTTACCTTCAAATATACTTGCCTCAGCGGTCAATTTACATGGTGTTCATCTAGAACCAGTACCAAAACTCGAAGGAAAACCAAGAGAGATTATTCACGATCAGCAAAAAATTTTCAATGATCTTTCTGCAAAATTAAATCATATTAACCATCAACTGACTGAAATTTCAAAGTCGCATTATACATTTCTAAAAGGTGCGGAGGAGCAGTTAGAGATAGAAAATAAAAAACTAGAAGTAATTGAAAACCTAAAAGGTACCAATGATTCCTTTGCATTGGAAGGTTGGATTCCAAGATCAAAGTTAGAAAATGTAAAAACATCCTTTTCAAAGTATAGTGAAGGAACCATTATCTATGAATTCGAGACCAGAGAAAGTCCACCTACGCTTCTTGAAAATCCAAAAAAGTTCAAAGTTTTTGAGTCCTTTATTCGGTTCTACTCTTTGCCATCTGGAACAGAATTTGATCCAACTTTGATTTTTGGATTAATTTTTCCTATATTTTATGGTTTAATGATTGGTGATGTTGGATATGGATTAGTAATACTTCTTGTTTCTTTATGGGTAATAAGAAGAGTACAAGGTGGAAAACGTGATCTAAACATTATGCCGAAATTTTTAAGAAATTTCGCCAAGACAATATTACGGCCTACTCAAATGGTGAAACTAGCTAAAGTCATGATTCCCGGTTGTATTTTTACTATTATATTGGGATTTTTATTTGACCTTTATTTTGGATTTCATCTAAATACTTATCTTTTTTCATACTTGAATGATACTTTTGGTTTAAACTTGCCACATGATGGTGCATTTTTAAACCCTATTGGAACATTCGGTTTACGTAAACTATTGCTACTTAGTGGTTATATCGGATTGGGTATGGTTTCCTTTGGTCTTGTATTGGGAATACTTAACAGCTTGCGAGAAGGTCTCTTAAAACATGTAATTAGTAAAGTGGGCTGGCTATTGTTTGGCTGGGGTATTGCTTTAATTGGATTAGCACTCATAAACCATGTAAATATTAATCCATTAGATTCTGTGCAAGGTGTTGCGTACTTTGCGTTAATTTTTGGAGGAGTTGGCTTGATGTTCTATGGAGAAGGAGTTAGAGCACTTATGGAATTGCCTTCGATAATTAGTCACATACTTTCCTATACTAGAATTGTAGGAATATTGCTTGCATCAGTTATACTGGCTCATGTGATTGACTTTATATTTCTTCGATCTTTAGATCAATCAATACCTTACAGTATTTTAGGAATTATGATTTTTATCATAGGTCATCTTTTTAATATTATTATCGGAGTCTTTGAACCAGGAATACAGGGTGCAAGATTGATTTATGTTGAATTTTTCTCTAAATTTTATCACGGTGGTGGAAGGCAGTTCAAACCATTTGGAAGCAAAAGAAGGTTCACTATTGATCAATATAACATTGAAGAGAGAAAAAAGGAATAAATTTTTTTGAGTTTGTATTATTATTATTTTTAATTAGCTAATGATGAGATTTATAATGTATTAAAATGAATGCCTTAAATAGCTTAATAAAAATTACCATCTTATATATACTTCTGAATCCTATCAGTTAATCATTTATTATTAATAAATAATATAAAATAGCCTTATGTGTCTATATATTTCATTATTTCTTTTCAAAAAATCTAATTATTATCTAGATTCATTTACTCAATTGGTTAATTTATAAGTTAATTCTTCTAATGTATTTTATGACTTAATTGTCTCCAAACTTCAATTTCTCTTTGAATATAACAATATCAAAATACTAGAATAATAAATTGTTGTATTATGCTTATTTGATATCAGTTTGTTAATCATTCTATTTATGTTACTTTAACAGGAAAAATATTCTAACATGTTTTTTATACTAGTTTGTACTATGCCTTTTTCAGTCTTTCTATGTATGGCAGATGAAAATATACTCTCAAATAACCAAGCAGATTGATAAATGAGTCTGGATATACAAATTTTTTCTACCTTTCTTTTTTTTAATTCCTCTTTGCTAGTTCATAATTATCAATAAGATCAAAATCTAGTAATATCTTATTTCTTTTTACTAGAGATCATCATATAATTCGAATTTGCCATATATCAAGTCTAGAATAAATTACTAGCTGATAGATTGGAATAAGAGTTATGAAATAAGGCACATTGCAAAAAAAATAAAGAACAATATGGATATATTTCTCTTTGGTAGAGATAGACATTAACCAGATAAGTTAAGTCTCTAATCTTTTATCAACATTGTTCTATCCATTCAGCATAAATATAGAAATGGATTTAGCTTTGTTATACATCTTTTAGCATATGCCAAATATCCCTGTCAAACTAGAATTATCTACTGTCCAGAAAAAGGAATTATTTTCATTCATGAAGAGTACTCGTGACAAAGAAGAATACAGAAGAGCCTCAGCAATAAAGCAAAAGATGGAAGGAGTACCTTATAGAACAATAGCCAAAAACCTTGGTGTCAATTACCGTAATGTGTATGGCTGGATTAACAATTACAGAAAATATGATGGTCTGGATGGAATAAGAAACAAGAGAAAGAATGGAGGTAGAAAACCAGTAATATCTACTGACAAGAACAAGGAGATGGTAAAAGACATAGTATTGAACAAATCACCCCAGACTTTTGGCTATCTCAAAAATACCTGG
>JAATVJ010000282.1 GCA_014523515.1 Nitrososphaerales archaeon TH1177
TATAAATGCTGATATATAAAAAATTATATGATATTGTTATATAGAAAAAAAGATGGTATCTTTAGTGTTATTTCAGATCAATGATTTGATACCAAAAATTTATGGAATCTTGTAACAATACTGATATTTATTTAGAGCAAAATCCAATTAATATCTTTATAAAGATCACTTACAATCATATAGCCGATTAGAATACTGAAAAGATCTTTTATTTAGCACAACAATTACGAGTTGAAATCACTAACTTAAATTTGAAATGAAGACTGACGCTCTGCTGGACTGTAGTCAGAGAATTAAAAATACATGTAAAATAATGTAGGTATTTGTAAACAGCTAAAAAATAGGCTTAAAGATACTTAGAATAGCATTCTTACATAATATAACGATTTTTTAATGTTTAGTGATAAAAATTTATATAAATTGGCATGGTTAAAAGTTGATTCATACTTTTATATATATATATAGTTGCCTTTTTGTAAAAGCAACACAATAGCCAAAATCACTACCTAAGTTTTGTTATCACATCAAAAATACTAAAAATATTTGTACATTGTGTAGGAAGCATTTTTACGAATATGTTTATCTTTTTAATCTAATAAAAATCTTTATGAATTTGTCCAAAAATATTTAGACAGTCGTAACTATCACTATCATTTTAGAGACGTTTTAACGTCTCTCACTATCGCATTGAAACTGACTAATCTAGATTTAGAGTTCATTACCAGTGCAGAATATACAAATGTAATTGCGATTTACTTCAATCTTTGTATGTTTCAATAGGCTATATTTTTTAATTTTTAAAAAATTCATATGTTATGTTTAAAACGTTATGGATAAATTAGTCTAGTATATCTCTTACTATGTTATTTAGGGTTTAAAATTGGATAGTAGTAGCAGTATCACAGTAAGAGAAGAAGAATTAGGAAATTGGAGAAAAACTCATTATTCATCAGAGTTGAATCCAACTTTTGAAGGACAAACAGTTACTCTAATGGGATGGATATCCAGTATTAGGGACCATGGCAATATTCAATTTATCATGTTAAGAGATAAAGACGGAGATACTCAAATAATTGCTAAAAAAGGCCAATGCCCAGATTTGATATATGAACAAGTTTTGCAATTAAAGGAACATACATCATTAGGAATACATGGAAAAGTTATTTCTCAAAGAAAAGCGCCTAATGGAATAGAGGTGATTCCATTAGAGATAAAGGTTTTTTCAATTCCTATTCAGGCACCACCATTTATGGTACAGACTAGAAATCCAGCAGGAATCGACACAAGATTAGACTATAGAGCAATAGATTTAAGAAGAAAGTATTTGCAAGATATTTTTATCATACGTAATAACATTTTAAAATATATTCGTACTTTTCTTTCAGATGAGAAATTTATAGAGGTCAATACACCTAAAATAATAGCTACAGCTTCAGAAGGAGGAACTGCCCTTTTCCCAATATTCTATTATGAGAGGGAAGCATTTTTGGCTCAGAGTCCTCAAATATACAAAGAACAGCTTACAATGGCTTTTGAAAAAGTCTTTGAGATAGGTCCAATTTTTAGAGCGGAGCCTTCTCGTACTAACAGGCATTTATCAGAAGCTACATCGGTAGATATTGAATGCGCTTTTGTTGACTATAACGATATTATGCTATTATTGGAAAAAATGATCAAATTTATTATAAAATCATTATCTGAAGATGATTTGATTAAGAATAGTACTGAACTAGACATTGATCAAAAAATCAACGATAGCAAAAAACCTTTTCCAAGGCTCAAATACTCGGAATTAATTGAAAAATTGAAAAATACAGGAGAAAGAGTAAGGTGGGGAGACGATTTATCTCCTCAAATACTTAAAAAACTTGATGACGATCAGTTAAACAATAATTTTTACTTTATAACAGATTGGCCTACAGCAGCTAAACCATTTTATGTGAAAGAGAATCAAACTGATTCACAAATTTGTGAATCCTTTGATTTAATGTACGGATCTTTAGAAATATCATCAGGAAGTACAAGAATTAGCAATAAAGAGATTCTCATAAATAGAATGAAGAAAAAAGGATTGAATTTGAATTCATTTGATTATCATTTGCGTATTTTTAATTATGGAGTTCCTCCCCATGCTGGTTGTGGATTAGGATTAGAACGGCTTTTAATGACTCTTACAAAGATAGACAATATTCGTGATGCTATATTATATCCAAGAGATATTGATAGGCTTGCACCATAGAAGAAGAAGAATAAAAGGGAGAAAAGATGATAAACTAAAATGATTACAAAAGATCAATTAAAACATCTAAGTAAACTTTCAAAGATAGAATTAACTGAAAATAAATTTGAAACTTATACTAAACAAATTGAAAAGATAATAAAGTATTTAGATAAATTGGATGAAATTTCATTTGAGGAATCTGAATCATTATCATCAATACCTTTAACAAAATTGTCAGATTTAAGGGAAGATGCTATTATAGAACCAACTATTAGTATTGATAAAATTTCTAAACATCTTAAGGACAAATTTGTAAAAGGTCCAGTTATGAGTTAATATGTCAAATCTTTATACGCTTAATATTGAACAAGTTACAAATGGCATTAAGAATGGAGAATTTACATGTGAAGAATATGTATCTCAATTAATGGAAAGAATAAAGAAAATTGATAATAAAATAAATTCGTTCATAACAATAAATGACAATGCAATTGCTGAAGCACAACAAATAGACAAAAAAATAAGATCAAGTTCGACAGTAGGCTCTTTAGCTGGAATTGTAGTAGGAGTTAAAGATAATATAAGTACAGCAGGCTTGAAAACAACATGTGCTTCAAAGATGCTATCTGATTATATTCCACCATATGATGCTACGGTAATAAAGAGATTAAAGGATAAAGATGCAATAATAATAGGAAAATTAAACCTTGATGAATTTGCAATGGGATCAACTACTGAATGGAGTCATTACGGATTAACGAGGAATCCATGGAATTTAGATTATGTTTGTGGAGGATCTTCTGGTGGTAGTGCAGCTAGTATTGCAGCACAATTATGTACTGTATCACTGGGCTCTGATACTGGTGGTTCTGTTCGTTGTCCCGCTAGTTTTTGTTCTGTAATTGGATTTAAACCTACATATGGTTTGGTTAGTAGATATGGACTTATTTCATATTCTAACAGTCTGGAACAGATTGGTCCTATAGGAAAGACTGTATCAGATATCAGAAAAATTATGGAAGTTATATCTGGAAAAGATACTAATGATAACACAACGATAGATACAAAAAATAAGAATAATAATAATAATAACTATTATGATGATAATAATGATAATAAAAAATATAATCAAAAAATTGGTTTATTAAAAGAATTAATAAATGGAGCTGATAAGCCCATATATCAATGCATTTATTCTGCAATAGATAGATTTAATGAATTTGGATTTACATGTGAAGATTCATCCCTAGATTCAACAGAATATGCTCTTGCATCATATTATACAATTGCTATGGCTGAAGCTAGCAGCAATCTAGCAAGGTTTGATAATATAAGATATGGATTTGAATTAAATCCTGACGATTACGAATGGAATACATATTTTTCAAAAACAAGAGGAAATTTTGGAGATGAAGTCAAACGGAGAATAATTGTTGGAACTTTTGTATTATCCTCTGGTTATTATGGAAAATATTATCTTAAAGCTCATAGAGTAAGGGAATTAATTAAATCTGAACTAAAAAATCTTTTTAAAAAATATGATTTACTAATATCTCCAACTGTTCCAGTTCTTCCTTTTAAAATTGGCGAAAAAATTGATGATCCATTAAAGATGTATTTAATAGATATTGCCACAGTTTTAGCTAATTTGGCAGGTATTCCTGCTATTTCAATTCCTATAGGATTCGAAAATGGTCTGCCGATTGGACTTCAAATCATGGCTGATGAATTTCAAGAGAAAAAATTACTAGATGCAGCTGAATTGCTTGAAAAATCTATTAATATTAATTCAACATATCCAGATCTGTAATAATGAAGTTACCGGTAAAAATTGGTCTTGAAATACACTGTCAATTAACTCAGCTTAATACCAAATTATTTTGTACATGTTATTCAAATTACAGAGAAAAAGAAGTCAATTCTAATATATGCCCAGTTTGTATTGGATTGCCTGGATCTTTACCAATTTTGAATAAAAAAGCTGTAGAATTTGCAATTATGATTTCAAAGGCATTGAATTGTAAAATTCCAGAAATAACAGTTTTTTCCAGAAAAAATTATTTTTATCCAGATTTACCAAAAAATTTTCAGATTACTCAGTATGACTCTAATGAAACAAATACAAGCATAGGAAAAGAAGGAGTTGTAGAATATGGCGAAAATAACAAAATTGCTAGAATAAGACGTATTCAGTTAGAAGAAGATCCGGGAAGACTGGTTTATGAAAGTGGAAGAATGCAAGCATTAATTGACTATAATAGAGCAGGTGTAGCATTAGTAGAAATAGTAACTGAACCTGATTTTACTGATCCTAAAGATGTAAGAATATTTTTGAATAAAATGACCTCAATATTAGAACATTTGGCTGTATGTAATACAAATTTAGAAGGTTCATTAAGATGTGATGCAAATATTTCCATAGGTAATGGAAAAAAAGTAGAAATTAAGAATGTAGGCTCTTTCAGTGATATAGAAAAGGCATTAACATATGAAATAACAAGACAACAAACAATGAATCTGCATGATATAGAAATTAAAGCTGAAACGAGACATTGGGATGATAAAAGAAAAATTACTAAACAAGCAAGGTCAAAAGAAGAAGTAGAAGATTATAGATATTTTCCTGAACCAGATATTCCAAAAATTCTACTAGAAGACACATATTTATCTTTAATTAAAATGCCTGAGCTACCAGATGAAAGAAAATCCAGATTTATAGATAACTATGGACTTTCTGAACATGTAGCACAAGTACTTATTGACAATAAAGAATTAGCTGATTTATTTGAATCAGCAATAAAAATATATCATTCTCCAAAATCTATATCAAATTGGATAGTAAGTGATATTCTTGCATTCATTGAATATGATGCATCAGGTAAAAAAACACTCACTGATGAGACAAAAATAGATGCTAAACATATTGCAGAAATTGCAAAGTTAGTTGATGATAATACAATAAACAGACCTACAGCAAAATCCATTATTTCTAGAATCATCAAGACAGGCGAATTACCATCAGATATAATAAAAAAAGAAAAACAAAAGATTACTACAATTAATGATAAAAAAATTTTGTTAGAATCAATAGACAAAATATTTGAAGAAGAGAGAAAAGCTGTATTAGATGCTAAACAAAATCCTACTGCA
>JAATVJ010000283.1 GCA_014523515.1 Nitrososphaerales archaeon TH1177
AGTCTTTGGATACAAGCAGAATTGTATGAGCAACTTAAAGAAGCAAACAACCAATTAAAAGTTCATGACAAAATGCAAAAATTTAGCAAATCAATAGCTATAGTTGACGATGATGCCTATCTAGTAAACTTATTCAGTGAGGCATTAAAAAAGAATGGCTATGATGTTTGTTCTTTTACTGATCCACTATTAGCATATGAGCACATCAAGGAAAATTTGAGTAAATACTCATTACTAATTACCGACTATAGAATGTCACTAATGAATGGATTATTTTTGGCTACAAAACTGTCAGAAATAAATCCTAAAATGAATGTAATTATAATGAGCACCTTTGATGACCTAGAATGTAATTATAAATTTAACATTCTAAAGAAGCCTATATCGATATATAAATTGATTGTAATTGTTAATAGATTACTTGCGCAATTAGACTAGATCTACATCTCATTCTTAATCCTGATAAATCAAATTACTGTAATAATTTCAAAATATATCTACTGGTGATAGATTTTTTGTAAGTATATTTTTTCGAATGATGGAACGCAATAGGTATTAACAATATTTGAGTCACAAAACAATATTACTCCTGCATCCTTTACTGCATTTGTATCCTATCAAGCACTTAGTATTCTAAATCCATTTTTAGTTTCTGCGATGGAAAATATAGCAAAAATGTCATAACTAGCATTATACTTGCAATAGTTATTCCAAATGCAGCAATTATATCGTTAATTATTGTCATAAAAACATTTTGAAAATGGAGAATTAATATATTTATTTATATTTATGCCACAACTTTTAAAGTATAATTAGCTATAATTTAGATTAATTCATTATTCGTCTTCATATTTAGATGAGTATTAGAAATTGCTACCTGATATTATACCTCTTTCCTATTAAGGAATTCCAAAGGAAAAAGGAATTATAAATTACTTCAATATGCCAATATTACAAATGGTAAAAAAACACATATGTTGATATCAATAATACTTCAAAAACATGAGTCTATGGCAATGGGGGATAATAAAGAACTTAAACTAATTCAAAAGAATATAAAATAAATATAAAATAATTAAATTTCATGCTTTCCATGTTAATTAACTTTTCATATAAAAAATCAATTGATTTATGAGATGAACCTATAGAAGATTTCAATAAATTTTTATATTTCACAAAAAATAAATACAGTAATTATATACTATATAGTGCTTAATATAATGTGTCAAATCTGATAGTTGAATCATATCAAAATTCAACTGTAAATGCAATTCTAGATGATATTGCTAAAAAATATGCTATTGATACGTCAAAAGAACGGTTAAGTGAAGATATGCCCGTTAAAGAAATAAAATTTAGATATAGAACATATACTGAATGTGTAAGAATGTTGTACAAGAATGCAGGATACCTAAAGGAAATCTAAATATACATTTTCATAATCTAATACTTAGTAAATGAATAATGTAGATTAGAGCAAAAGATCGTATTACTTTTTCAGTAACATTTAGTCAAATATTATAATATATTACTATACATTCAAGTTATAAAGGTAATCTAATTTATTATAGTATAATAATTAAAATATTCCATCTATAGGTATTTACATTTTTTAAATTAAAAAACCTGTTCTTATATTAAAATATTCTTTTATGAAATTATACTCCTTTAAGTCTGATAAAAACTAAATATAATAGGTTAATCATGAATCTATAGAAAGTCATAACTATTTTTAATTTAGAATAGAAAACATTTACTATTGAATCATTAAATATAAAGTTTTATTTAATAACTAAATGAAGAATAATAATAATTTGAAGGACAGAACTGCTTTAAATAGATATTATCTTCCTGTGCCAAAGCAATCAATACAAAAAATTGATAGAACCACATCACCAGCTCATATAGGACAATTAAGAAATGCAATAGACTTTATAGTTCCAGAAAATACTCCAGTATTAGCTGCAACAGATGGAATAATAACATTTGTTAAAGATGATTCAAAAATAGGTGGTCCTAACCCAGCTTATTGGAACTTTTCTAATTTTATTACAATTATGCACAAGAATAAAGAATTTTCAAGATATGATCATTTAACATTTAAAAGTTCTAATGTAAAAGTAGGACAATCAGTCAAACAAGGACAAAAAATTGCTGAGGTAGGAATGACTGGTTATACATTTATTCCACATTTACATTTTCAAATCTTTATATTTACTGGTCCTAATATTTTTATAGATTATGATACCTTAATAGTAAATGATTTTATAGATTTCTAAATAAAGATAAATAAAGCATAGAAATATCAATTTAATTAACTGCTATTAATTAAAGGATAACTATAATAATGAATGAATTAAATCAAATTCAATTATGTCATCAATACAAAAGTGAGAATTACAATTCTATCTTAAAATATTAAATAGTATTTATTAAAGTAATTAATATAGCAAATAATATAATTTTCAAACTAAACAATTATTAACAATTAAAAATAATATATAAAAGTTAAATTTATTTTATATGTAATATGTTTATTGTTAAAGTAGCGTAATTTTTAAAAATATTATATTCCAACATCATTTGACTTTTCAATCCTAGTGTAATTCTGCCTCCCATTTTCAAATTGCTATTTTCATATTATCTTATACTAAATTTAAATACAGATAAATTTGAAATATCTTCTAATTAATGTTGACAAATTTTAACAAATTCTTCAGGATTACTAAAAGAGAGTTCTTTAGCAAATGAATTAATATTTGTATTATTATTTAAGACGACACCTTAGGATCATTAAATTCTATGAAAAGTTAAGGGAGTTTTTTTATATTGTGAAGCTTCAATATAATATTTGAAACAAAAAACATTTTCTTCATTAATTTTAATAGTTATAATAACTTATAATTCTTTTACAGTTTAAAATATTATTGAAATATTGTCAATTAACCAATATAAAATAATTTTTACCTTAAATAACATTTAGATCATATTATCTGAAACTAACATAAATAATAATATCAAAAATTACATATCTTAAATATTTACAGATTCATATATAATAATTAGTATATTAATAAAGATAATGTACATTAGAATTATAAATGCAGAAACTTATTATTAATATTGATTTACTATATTATATTTCTTCCATGTCATCAAAAGATTTTGCCTTAGATGATTCATGAATACGCATCATAACGTTATTTATATATCCTTTTTTATTTATAATACCTTTATCAGACAATAATTCTACTAACGTATCACTTCTAATACTCAGTTCTTCTAGTGGATCTATTTCATTTGCCTCTAGTACTTCTTTGGCTTTATTTTTATCATTTTTAGAATATGCTGCAGTATTCTTTTTTGAAGATTCATCTATCAATATAAATAAAATAATTAAAAATTGAATATTTAAGTCCTCTTTTTATAATTATCTAAAAATATGGTTTTTTTATATATTATATTCAAAAATTGTATTATATAAAATAGATAATATAAAATATTTAATTCGATCAGTACTAACATCTTAAATGAATACCTTTCATTCATCAAAAAAAAATTATAATAAAAGTGAAAAAAATTATAAAATAAAGACTTTCAAGGACTCCATAAAATTCTATTTACCTAGAGTTGAAGGTTATAACGATATAATAAAAGATATAACTTTAAAATATGGAGCATTGTCAATTTTTGAATTTGATGGTTATTTTGAAGGAAAATTTGAACCAACTAAATACATA
>JAATVJ010000284.1 GCA_014523515.1 Nitrososphaerales archaeon TH1177
GAAAGGTCTAAAATGAACATCAAAACCTGGAGAGTTATTTGCAAATTGCTTTATTGTAATCATTCTGCATATTTTGTCTTGCAACTCTGAATGTTCAATAAATTTCTTTTTACAAATAGGACACATAGATTTATAGTTCATACTATGAACATAGAATTAATTCAATTAAATTAAACTTTCTGCAACTTTTTTCAGAAATCTTATCTTTTTCATTCTATTTTAGAATTTGAAAATTAATAGTATAGAGGAAGTCTCTAGAATATTGTTTTAACATTCAGAAAACTTTTTTTATTCATTTATTTATTTTCCAATATAAAACCCATTATTTCTTTCATCATAATAAAGGTAAACCCTATAATTTTGTAATGCAAATTGATGAAACTCTTTATCATAATACAAAGTATTTTGAATTAAATCTAAGGCATTACGCAATGGTTTTCTAGGATCTATTTTCCTATTTTTGAATAAAAGATATTGTTTTAATATGTGGTTTAATGCTTCAAGACTATTTTCTTTTGTCTCATAAGTCCTAGTATCTCTTGCTTTTTCATCTGCATCCCATTTATCAATAATCATTTTTTTTCTTTTGTGTTCTTTTACTTTTTTTATTATATTTATTGATTTATTGATTTATACTCATAGTGCTAACAGTTGTTGTATTGTTGTTGTCATAGTGTCTCTCTCCCTCTATAGTGTTATACTCACTATATTCTACTATCATTAACTTTTGTCAAAAAAATGGGTAGAACAATACCATCATTTAGGATTGCGGCTATGTTAGAGGAGAAAGAATGGAACTTATTTAGAAAATATTTGGATAAAAAGAGGAGAAAAAAAGCATTTGATGATCTGTTCTCGATAGCAAGATTATACAATTCTTCTTGTTTGTATGCTGTAAATCCTATTAGAATATATCCTATAATGATGTCAATAGTTTTATATCAGTACAAGATTTTAAAAGAAAAAAAATTGACAATTACTTTATGATTCCAATGATATTGATATTAATAATACCAATAGTGATAATGATAATACAATTTTAAAAAGTGAAATAGAAAAATGGAATAACTTTTCTTCTGTTTTAAGAAAACAAAATTAAGAATTATTTAGAGAAATGTTACAATCATCATACAAATATTCAAATGCAATAAATGCTAAAGGTGAAGAGTATTCTACAGAATCACTAATAATATCCTTGTTGTTAGAACAATATAAAATGAGGATGATGATGATATCATTTTTCCTTCATAATACAAATTGATTTATTCTTTTGGCAATTTAAACTTGAAATTATAAAAAATATTAGAAAACTATTAAAAGCAAAATTTGAAGAAGAATCTGAAGAAGGTTCAGAAGAAGATCAAGAAATGAATTATTCTACTGCCAATAATATTAATCCTGAACCCTGTATTTATTGATGTGTATTACAAATCTATTGTATTGGAATACTTAAACTAATGAATATTGGGAAGTTTTCAGTAGGAATAATAAGAATGTTTATCCTCACTCCATGTTCTAGCAATTAAAAAAATAAAATATTATAATATTAAATACGAAAATCATCTTAATATATACAATAAAATAAGTTAGTGATTTATTAGGCATGGATGAAAATTTCTGAACTATGTAAAATGATTGAAGATTCAATTCACTCTGGAAGATATCCTTTAGATCAGGATATCGAAAAACAAATGGCAGGTCTTGTACAGGTCATAAACAGATCATCGTCGGACGACCTAAAAGAAAAAGACATCAAAATAGAAGTAAGATTAAAGGATCTGTATGTTTTGAATAACTATATTCAGAGTATCCAACATCTACCAGGAGTGATTGAAATAGATGCATTAGATTCATTTAAGATGTTAAGTAGACGTATAGGAAGAATAGAGAAATCTAATATTTCATTTCATACATAGAAGTAAATGCATTGCTTTATCAAATGTTTTTGTTCTTTGGTAAAGTTCTTCTTTTTGGACATAAGTTATTCATACTTATATAGTATTTTTTGATCCTTTCTTAAATCTTGTTGCTATGTATATATTCCAAATGATAAATTGATAAAAATCAAATTTGTACAAGAGGCGGTGGAAAATAGTTTGATAGAGGTGAGCCATGATGATGTACTATTAACCATTTTTTCTGATTGTTATTATATTCAAATATATTAGTTGCAACTACACCCAATTGGATTTTCGCTTCATTTCGAAACATTTCTATATTCTCTAAACAGGTTATTACAGCAATAACTTCCTGATATATTCTGGTTTTTGAGTTAGTAATTGTAAATTTAATATTTTCTGTATTAGCAAATATTGTCGCCCAACTTTCACGAATTGCTATCCAGCCAACAAACATCTCCCAACCAGGATGTATACATATACAATTATCATTATGACTCCATACACTTTCCATCATAGTGATTGAGAGATTCTCGAATGCCTCGTAAAATTTGGCATTGGCATTTTCTATATCCTTTAGCATACTAATGACTAATTATCTTTCAACTACAATATTAATATTGAAAAAAGTATTGTAAAAGTCTACTTATTATCAGACACGAGAACATATATGTTAGCAGATTCTAAACCACCAAATTTTTTGGATAAATGACCTCGAACAATAGTATTGCAAACTAAATCAAGTAATATCATTTTTAGAATTTGCTCATTACTAAAATTTTCTGTTTTCGTCCTCTAAGTTTAGTCTTTTACCATTGTCTTTCTCATTGTTATTTTTATAATGAAGATTTTGTAGAACCTTTTCTCCTTTATTGCTACTGTTGTAATAAGTACCATTTGAAATAATTTCTCGAATAGCCTTGACACTTGCAGACTCTAATCTAAGAATATCTAAGGCTATTTCACCGGCTATTTCTGCATATTTGACCAATAACATATATAGTTTTATTTATCATAAATTATAGAACCAGGTAATTCCCAATATCCACTATCATCTTTTATAATAAATTTGATTACAATAATAATTTAACTTAATTGAGTAATTCACTATCGATATAGATGTAATTAGCTTTAGTTTTGAAAATTATTAAAAATATTAATTAAATGTTGTTATTCTTTCATTAATATCAACAATTAGATTTAATGTAAATCAATTATCAATTAAACTCTAAATATTTAATTCCATTATGTTTAAATTTGTAATTGATGATATCTAAAATAAATTTTAAATAAATATTTGAATATCTAAAAATTAGTTGTAAGATTTATTGTTTTTATCTATTGAATCACATAAAGAATTTTTGAGATTCAAAATATCTTGAGTAATTTTGCTAGAGCTATTAGGTTTGAAAAGACCTATTCTTTCATATAACTTTACATTTGATAAAAACTTAGTAACAAAATTATTGCAAAGAATACTATCGTTATCTGAGTCATCATCTTTTAATATAA
>JAATVJ010000285.1 GCA_014523515.1 Nitrososphaerales archaeon TH1177
CTGATGCTCGTAAAATTAATTCGGTTGAATTCTTATCAATTATTTTATTGATTTCACGATCAAGGATAATTGTTTTCCATAATTCTGCATGTTCAATATCTGCAGTTTCATGTATTTTGAAATATTTGATAGCATCCTCCTTGGAAATGCCATAGAATTTTTGTAAACCTTCAATTTTCGTTTTACTAATTTGAGGAATTTCTTTTTCAAAAGAATACATAGTAGATGCGCCTTCAAGTATAGATGAGCGAGACAATTTTTTTAAATTTTCAATAGCCATATTTACTTCATTATTTCCAGCATATTCAACTAATTCTCTTTTTTCTATTCCTAAAGATAAAGCAAATTTTACCCATGGTTCAATATGATCTGATTCTTCAATTTGAGTTTTTTTTGTTGCTTTTAAATAGTGATACATAGAACCATGATTTTCGAGGTTATTATAAATATTGTAAACAAATTCTGGAACAGTTTTGACTAATTGAAAATATTCTTTTGAATAACCACGTAAATGATTCAAAGTTAACTTTCCTTCTCTCCAAAGAGTATAGAATTGATGACTTAAAAGGCTCCTTTTACTTATTTCATCATCAATTGCTTTTATTAATAAAGTTAAATTATCACTGTAAATGCTCCTACTTACCATATAAATTAAAGGTAGTAAACAATAGAAAAACCTTTTGAATTTTGAAAATATTATTAGACTTTTAAATTAAGAAAAGATTTTATAGAAATTAAAATTAAAAAAGTCATTGTGCTCCGGTGGTGTAGTAGCTATTAAACTGGCTGCACAGTCCGGTCAAGCATTGTGGCCTTTCGAGTCGCAGATCCCGGGTTCAAATCCCGGCCGGAGCAATTATTGAAATAAGAAATATTTACAAATATTATTGAAATTATCTAAAGACAAGTCTGTCGTAGCATTAATATTCTTATTATTTTTAACAAGAGTGCAGATCAAGTACTTGGATGGCGATACTACTACTAGTAAAAATATAAAACAAAAATCAAGTGGATCATTAATGGAACAATTTGGGGATTATTTGTTAAAAATTAATAATACTTTGGAAAGAGAATTGGACTTCTATTCATGGTCTGAATTTTATTCGTCACTTAAATATGCCTGCGATGGAGGAAAACGAATTCGACCTCTTATTTTGGTATTATCTTCTGAAATTATCAAGTCAAAAAAAAATGATGAGAATATATTCGATAATATTAATCTAGATTTTTCTAAAATAGAAGATCAAAGATATTTAGCGGCTTCTGCAATCGAACTTTTACATACAGAATCAGTAATCCATGACGATATTATTGATGAGGAAAATGTACGACGAGGAAAACCTTCATTTCATATTAAATACGGCTATAATAATAGTATTCTAACAGCCGACTTTGTCCTTGGGATAATTTTGAATATCACTTCCAAGTTAAACAATCCACGAATATCTTCTGAAATCGCCAATGCTGCTATTCGAATGAGCGAAGGAGAAATAATGGAAATTAGATTGAACAAAGCTCATACAATTACTGAAGATGATTATATTAAGGTATTAGAAAATAAAACTGCTTCCCTTTTTGAAACTTCAACAAGAGTTGGGGCAATTTTGGCTGAAGCAGATGAAGAGGATATAAGGGCTATGGGAAATTTTGGGCATTTAATGGGAATAGCATACCAAATTCATGATGATCTTGATGATTGGAATAATGAAGATAGATTATTTAATTTACTGATGAAACAAAATAATCATTCTCAAGTTTTAGTTAATAAAATGGAAGGATTATACAAATCTTACTCTATCAAAGCCAAAAATGAGCTTAATTTAGTATTAAGTAATATTCAAAATAAATATACAAAGCGCTTAAAGCATCAATTAGAAGAACTTACTAATCTTACTATGTTACCATTTTAATTTTACTCAATAATTATAAATGATGTTACATTATTTTTTGAAAAGTAGCTTAAGCTTCCCTCTATATCACTTCCTTAAATTTAAAAAACTGAAAGATCCAACAATAAAAATTTTAATATTGAAGATAAATGAAAAAATTCTTTTCGAAAGAACATAAATTTTATTTTTAAATTGATTCAGTATAAAATGATTTATAAAAATACCAAAGATAATTTAATGTTAACCAATTATTTAGTTCTAATAAATTGATAGTTTTAATTGAATAGTAATATATAATATCTTAATAATATATAAATGATAAAGGAATTGACAAAAATTTTTTGTTAATGAATAACAAAATAATTATATTTCAATAGGAAAGAATAAACCAAATTATTGTGATTATCTGAGGATGGGTAATAATTATTTCATTATTTTATTTTCATAAGAAATAGAGCTAGTTTAGTAGAATATGATCTTTTGGTAAAATACCATACCTGCCAACAAACTAACACAGAAAAGATCAACATCTATTCTGATAAGAATTTTGTATTTGATTGGTTTGATTCATTGGCCACATAACAATAATAATTATAAAACAAGACGTGGTAGATCATATGTCTATTCTCCTAGTGTTATCATGAGATGTTTTGTTGTTCGTATATGGTTTAGATTGGATTCCAATAAATCATTGCACGAATACATTGCAATGGACTACCCTATAACAGAAAGATAAGGAAGACATGTGGACTCTCAAGGATGACACCAAGCAGAAGGGCATTCGACAGACCTCTTGTCACAATATCTGGAGATATAAAAAACAGAATCACTCCTATGAGTGAACTTTTTGTACGTTATAAAATAGTTGATCCATCTATTATTCTTTCAGCAGATATTACTCTTGTAAATGCTAAAGGTTATGTCTGGCACAAATCATCTATGACTAATGGAGTAATACCACAGTCTGGTATTGATACTGAGGCAAGATGGTGAAGATTCGGCCATACAAATGGTTGGATATTTGGATACAAACTGCATCTGGTAGCAAGTACTAATGTTTCTATCATTGTACCTTTAGCAGCAGATTTTACGACTGCCAATATAACAGACAATCAGTTATACAGTATATTAACAACAAATCTATCAGTTACAATTATCAAAATAACATTATTCATGTCTACAGATCCGGGATACGATGATCATAAACTGTATGATCTCAGCAACAATATGGGATTTCAATTAGTGTGTCCAGTACAGAGATATGAAAATACATCTGTTGTCAGGATAAAACTGATAGAATTTTATAAATCAGATATTGGACAGGCTATCTATTCTCTAAGAAGTATATTAATTGAACTGTTAATGGAACATATCAAATCTGTTTTTAGAATAGATTCATTATCTATTAGAGGATATCACAAGATCTGTAAAATAGTGTTACTATCAGTACTACTATATCAGATACTTGTCTATTATAACTGTAAAACAGATAAAGTTAATCCCAGAGCAATCAGATAGATGCTAGGAACATAATGACTGATTACATCTATTATGTAGTGGAATGATATTTGTTTATTGAATTATTTAGTATATTCAATTATATTAAAAGTGAAATTGAACTAATTTTTAGATATCTGTAGGTTCATTTCGTAATTGAAATTAATATATTAGAGAATTTCTTTGTAACAACAATTATTATTAAATTAAAAACAATAATAAAAATTGGATATTAAACACCATGTAATCGAAAATGGCAATAAAGATTTATGTACTATTACTTTTTTTTCTATAATTGCAATTTTATTTAATACTCCATTTAGAAATGTTTTTTATACAATACTAGTAAAGTATATTTGAATATGGTATCAGGAAGATATTTTAATAGAGGGGTAAAATCTTTAGATAATCCAGACGTTGGATATGTAGTAAGAGAAACTCCTGATAAGATAATAGTTTTTGGGGGAAAAGGAAATAGATATGATATACCAATATCTGAAATCCAACAAGTAGGTGCAAATGTTCTTGTTGGATTACCTTTTTCAGAAATCAAAAATAAATATAGTATGAATAGAAATGATCCTCTGCCCACCAGTAGAAAAGATCCTTGGGCTGATGAAAAAAAACAAGTTGATTTAGCATATTATGAAGGAAAATATCCAAAATCTCTTTTTAACAAAGGAGTTAGAGCACGAAATGAAGATGACCTTGGCTTTGTAGTGAAAGAAACGAATGATGAAATAATAGTATTTGGATATTCTAATGATCGATATGATATTCCTAAATCAGAGATAATAGCAGTAGGAATGAATGTGATTATAGGAAAAGATTTTCCAGAATTATTAAAATATAAAGTAGATAGAAATGCACCGTTACCTACTGGAGAACCAATAGAAACAGTTGTTGAAGAAGCTTATCCTGAGGATTCAGAAAACAAAAAAGATAATCAAAAAGAATAGATTTATTAAATTTTTTATTTTTGTTTTTGTTTTTTCTATTGAATCCATTGCAATCAATCCTCTACTAAATAGAAAAATTCCAAAAATTATCAGGAATACTGATGCATATTCAAAAGAGTATACAGAAATACCAAAAACTTGTTTGCGGGGTATCCTGTGAAGTTAAATTGTTATTAGCTGTGTCTTGTTACTATAGATCCCGTAATTATCATTCCAATCAAACCTATAGCTAGAATTATCCCTCCTATTATTACATTTCTTCTTTGTTTACCACGATGTAAGAAGAATAATGTCATAGCGTTTAGAGAATTTTTGGAAATTTTGAATGTACACTTGCATCATTTCTTATATTACTTTGTAATTTTTTAATAAATATTATCTCTTTAATTTTTGAATTTTAGAAATGATTAAAGTCATTAGTAAATAAGCAAAAAGATTTAAATTATGATTGATAGCTAATAAATAAATTTAAAACTTATTAATTAAATCACACATACAATATGTATGCTTGTAAAAATTAACAAATATACTAAACATAATGTAAACGTTACTGAATTGGATATTGATGAGTTTGGAACAATAATCCCAATAAGAGATTTGGAATTAAAAATATTGGAACATAATAACAATTTATATGATTTAATAACACAATCTTCCTATGCTGCAATATTTACAAAAAAAGATCTCGATAGTACGGATGTCAAAGATCATACCTATGATGAAAATTCAAATATTATCTTATTAGTAAATCCTATAACAATAGAAGAACTTAACAACGAAAAAAAGAAAGTAATTGAATCTATGGATAAGGCCAAAAAAAATAGAGATCAAAATAAAGTTTGACTTGTAGAGAATATATCTAATGGAATTTTAAATATTTATGGTATATCGAGATAGATTTTATTATCTTTTTCAATTATTTTATAAAGGACTAAATTATCTGATTTTTTCCATTCTGAATTTTGATTCGACCATTTTATAGGAATTTTTTCGAGTTTTCCTGTAGTCAAGTCATATTCAAAATCATGTAAATAGCACATAATACGAAAATTACTAGGAGATAAATCACTTTTTGATAATGATGCTCCTCGATGAGGACAATAATTATTACAAGCAAATAATTTTCCATTAATTTTGCCAATCAAAACATCAATCACATTCGATTTTATTTTTAATTGAAAAACTTTCATACAGTTACCTTGAATACTATTGATATCACAGATTTTATAAAGCATGTCTTGGATTATTCTTGGGATTATCTAATTTAATTTAATAATATAAATTAAGGTAGAACGCTTGATCAAAATATAAAGAAGAATTTTTAATTTTTAAATTAATAACAGGATGCATATTAAATAGTTTATAAGAATGCAGTTTCAAGAAAAATAGAAAGATTTTCAACTAAATATAGAATTATATCCATGTTAGAATATTTGGTTATAATCAATTTAAAATCTAATTAAATATTGATATTATGAAAAAACGAGACAAATTACACATCAACATTTGAAGAAGCTGATGTTAATATTATCTGAATTAAAAGAAAAATAAAATGCAATGAATTTTTAAAAAAAATAAAACATGATTTATTTAAACTTTTTATCTTAAGTAGCATTTTAAAAGTTATAAATACTAAAGTTGAAATAACTAAGAAAAGATAGAAAGTATGAAAAAATTTGAAAATAGCTAGTTTTATACCAGCAGCTGAACGGACAATGTATTCCTCAGACCGATCATATGGTGGAGGATATGGAGGAGGAAGAAGAAATATGGGATACGGTGATAGAAATAGACCGAGACGTTTTCGTCATTCACCAGTAAAAATAGGTGAACAATACGATGTGACAATCGAAGCTATTAGCAATAGAGGAGATTCAGGAGTTGCAAAGATAGAAGGATTTGTCATATTTGTCCCAGGGACAAAAGTTGACGAAAAAGTAAAAATTAAAATAACAAAAGTTGGAAATGGTTATGCTACGGCTGAATTAGCTGGACAAACTAATGAACAAACTAATGAACAAACTAATGAACAAATACC
>JAATVJ010000286.1 GCA_014523515.1 Nitrososphaerales archaeon TH1177
CCAAAAATATCCTAATGCAGCTTGGAGAAGCAGCGAAAAAGACTGCACTTGGTGGAGCAGACATATTGTCAAATATTAGTGGAGAAATTAAAGAAGGATTACAAAATTAATTGCAAACTAATAACGGGCTATAGGATTAAACCCAAAGCCCAATAGTCTTGACAAAATGATATATTGATATGATATGATTCATCAATATCGATTTAATAAGTGACATTATTAAAAAACTTAATATTATTAGTTAAAAATATAGGAATTTTTGAGTAGTTTAAATAATACTACTACTATATTCAGCCAATTATTTATAATATTAATTTAGGTATAATTTAAATAAAGATTTTGATTTTTTAATGAGTAACTATTTAAAATTATAAAATTTAATTATAAATAATATAATAACCCTAAATTGTAATTAGAAAATTTCTATCAATTATATCTATTGTTGTATTATCTATTATATTGTAGTAAGAATAATGGACAATTATTATATTAAATTCTTTTTATCTATATCAACCTAAAATATCTCTTATTTGTTTAAAAATATTAATCCACATTGACCAGCTTAATTTTCCTGTATTGGTATTTTGTCTACTGGGATGATATGATGATATTAATATCTTATTACTGTTATTTATATGATAAATCAATCCATGTTTAAATTTTATACTTTTTATTTTATGAATCTTACGAAACTCATCAAAAGCTAATTTTCCTAAAGTTAAAAATACTTTACTATTTTTACTCAATATTTTTAATTCTTTACTTAAATATTCATTACAATTACTAATTTCTATTAATAAAGGCTTATTTTTTGGTGGAGCACATTTTACTACAGAGGTTACATAAACATTATTTAATAATAGTCCATCATTTATATCATTACTAAATGGTTGATTACAAAAATTATATTGATATAACGCCTTCATAAGCCAATCTCCAGAACTATCTCCAGTAAACATTCTTCCTGTTCTGTTTCCTCCATGTGCGGCAGGAGCTAAACCGATTATAATTAATTCAGCATTTAGATCTCCAAAACCACATAAAGGTTTAGACCAGTAATCCATATTGTTGTATCTTTTAACTTTTTTACTTCCAACATTTTTGATATATTCTGCTAATCTGGTACATTTATTACATTTTATAATACTTTGATTTACAAGAATTAAGTCCAAATTATAACCATAAAACAATAGAAATATGTTATATTTATTAAAATTTAATGTTTTGGTAGTTCTACTTTAAATTAGTGAATAGACTTTGTGTTATACTCTTTTTCCATTTAGATATAGACAAGGAATTTTTATCATATACCTATTAAAGATTCTTGATTGAATACATTATTATAAAAACAATCATGTTAAAGGTGATTATTATAAATTATAAACTATCTCAAATATCGAGAATAGGTTCTATAAATAAAAAAGATACTGCTGCTTATTAATACATTTGTAATAGGATTTGAAATAGCAAATAGTATTAACGATATAAGATTTATTGCAAAACTAGACTATAAATATATTAGAAGAAAAACAGATCAATGATCTCAAAATCCAATTATGCAAAATGACTGATTCATATCAGAAAACAAATGCTTGATAGTTATCTGCTTACAGAGTAATTGTATAGATATATAAAAGAGCTAAAAATTTCAATTGAATTAGTGGCAAAGTATTTGTAGACTTGAAACATGAAATACCTCTATAATAGCTTATTTTTATTCTTTAGATGTATTTATTAATTTTTTTAGATCATATTTAATACTAACAATAGATGTACTGAAAGTAACTTTCCAAAAATATTGTACAAAAAAGATTTAGTATTTGTGTAATTATTCAAAATATAGCATTATCACAAGGTATTTGATAATTTAATATAATTTCTGATCCATTAGGATCTTTTATGAAGTCATTATTTTGATCGTCAAAAAGTCTTAAAGTATAAGTATCAGGTCTCATTTCATCAGTAATAATATATTCATCAAATCCACCAAACTCATCAGTTTCAAAATAACCATATACATCTATATTCCCTTTAGAGTTAACAAATTCCCAATGAACATTTCCATTAGGATTGAAACTATTGACTGTAAAATCAATTCTATGATCTCTCAAGATTCCACACTCCGGTGATATTCTAGCAATTGGAGAATCTGCATTGATAGATACAGGTTCCAATATTATACTAATTGTAAAAAAAGATATTAATAAAATATGTAATGATAATAAAATATATTGTATCATTAAATAATATATTATAATTAGTATTAAAGCATTGATTAAAATTAATTTATTATTTTTTTAGATAAATTTGTATTATTCTAGTATTTTTTACTGAAAGATAAAATCTATTCTGGGTTCACTCTATTACCTTTATCTGTGATAACTATTGCATTTGTTTTATTTCTTTATTATATTACAAATATACATACAACAATATACACTTGGTATATCTTTAAAGAATGAAGAAAATGTTGACGATTTTTATATATCATCTTAATTGATAAGATTAACAATTACAAATTATTGTCGTTGTATAAGTAATAAATAAAGATATTCATGTTTATCATACTACTACTATAATTTGAAAGGTAGTAAAATTAATGAAACTATACAATTATTTTATCTTGAAATGGTGCATTTATTTTATATGGCTTATAGCAAAAAAGTATTATATTATATTTCATAAACTATTTGTAATCTAATTATTTTTCCAAACAATACTGAAAAAATTAATTATGAGAATAAAAAGAATAAAAGATAATAGGAGAAACCTAAGACAGAGTTAAAGTATGTTTAGAAGATTTAGATAATAATATAAAACACTGTCGAATTAAAAAATTACCAGAAAGTGAGGAGGACGATATCGTCAAATTCAAATTAGAATATGAATCGACTTAAGATGATATTTTGATTAAATAATTTTTATTTTTACACCATAATATCGATTTGCAAGAGTAAACATTCAAAATTAATCAAGTTTAAAGAAATTCTATTAAATTTAAATTTCTATAATCATTATTTATTATCAATTTCTTTTATCTAAAAAATTATATCAGTTAATCTTAGAATTCGAAAATAAAAAAATTTAAATCTGTTAATACTCACCTAAAACAATTGGATACAAAAAAAATAAAGGATAATGATAATAAAGGTAATGACAAGAAGAATATAAAAAATACTGAGAGTACTAACTCGAATAAATATACATTTGATTCCTCGGACGTCAAAGAAATCATGACAGGTATAGGTGGAGAAGGTAGTGCTTATCCTGATTCTGATAAATATATAGTAGAAGATCTCAAGAAAGCAATTAAAAAGGAAGAATCTGAAGTTAGTGAAGAAAATGATGCTAAAAATAATTTAGAACAATCAAATAAGGACGATAATAACTACTGATCTATCCTATAATATTTAAATTCTTGGCTAATGCGAATTTGAAAAAAAGGATAAAATATTTATATAAATAATTGAAGAAAAGAAATTAGTTTATGAATATAAAAAAGTTATAGAATAATATTAGAAGATTTGCAATTTCTTATTCATGTTTGTATAAAAATTATTAATATCTATAATTATTTCTATTACTAATATACTCAATATTAAGTTAAATTTTAAGGACTAGATAATAACTAAATGAATAGAAAGATTTCAGAAGTTAAAAATAGAATTATAAATAAATATCTTATTTGATTGTTATTTACTCAATTAATTAATGTACATTCATTTGTTTAGTCTAGGCATACTTTTCTTTCTTGTTAGTTATTTTTGAAAATCCTTAACTATTACAATATAATTATCTAAAATTAATAAATAGTATAAATCTACATAATATTACCAGTAATCGTCATGCCGACCTCAAAACCTTTCTGTCATAGCCTGAAAAACCCCTAGGTGCATCAGGAAAGCTATGTATCTAGTCAGACTATGAAATCAATTAGCTTTATCTTCATTCTTAGAGGACAATACTAATTGTTGATTGCTCATAACAAATTTACATCCTATACAATAATAAAATCATCTACTATTCTATTATTAATAAATAATTTATGCTTCATTTTTTTATAATAAAGATGATTAATACACGGTAAAACTGAATATCTTCTTTTCATTATGTAGTGATTATTGTAATGATAATAATCCTAATACTGTAAGTTATTAGAAAGAAATATTGTTTAAAGATATTTTAATAAGGATTCATTCTATGAATGATCGAATCAATCTCTATAATGATTAATAACGTTAATTTGAAAAATAATCATTAATAGCCTCATAATTAAGTTTTATATATAATTTTATAAATTTTGTACTTTTTTGTTGTTCTTAATTGGAAATATTATTATTTTTGCAATTTACAACATTGTTCAAGTTTAAATATTGAAAATATTTAAAACTATATAAGATTAATATCACATTAATTTAAGTATATAATGATAATAAACTTTAAGATATTCTTAATTTGTATATTTTCTAGTATAGTAGTAAGTATATTTTATACTCAAAATTCACAAGGTTTTTCTCATGTTGAATCGTCAGAAGAATTTAAAACTTATGAAAATCAATTTTATGGAGTAAATCTAAAATATCCTAGTAATTGGAGATACTATGAAGAAATTGGAGCAGAAAACTTTTCACCTGACCGAATCTTTCAGGTTAGTTTTCTCTCTCCATCTAATAAAGTAATATCTGATATGGTTTTTGTTTGGTTTAATATAGAAAAAATAAAAGATTCCTTAAGTTTAAATGATAGAAAGAATATTTTAATAGAAAATCTAAATAATTCAGATATTAACGTAAAAGTACAATCA
>JAATVJ010000287.1 GCA_014523515.1 Nitrososphaerales archaeon TH1177
ACCAGAGATTCATTGTAATTCTTCCAATTTCTCACATAATAGGACTACAAGAGGTTAGCTAAATGTGTTAGCAGTAATGAGTTGTGCAACACAGCAGGAGATAGGAGTATTGATGAAAGAGATTTTGGAAATATAAAAAAAGATAGAACAAAAGAAATACAATTGTGAATAAATATACTTAAAGATATACAAAAGAATGAAAAAAATATTAAAGCTGCTATAATATCAGCAAACAATCATTATGCTGGTTTTGGCCCAATGACAACAAAGCTATTTGCAGAAATGATGCATTTGAAAAATCATGCAAGACCATTTCCTATTGTAGATTACAAAATACCTTTTAATAAGTTTAGTAAAACAGAAGAAGAAAATAAACAAAATTACAGAATATATAGACAACTACGTTCCAAGACTAGACAGACTGATATTTCTGAATTTTTTTGATAGTTTAATTTTTCTGTATTCTACTACTCATATTGATAAAATAAATGATATTAACAAAAAGGTTTTGCCCATTCTTCATTTGAAAATTTCGATATTTTATGTTATTTAGTTTTGAAAATATCAGTATAAGTAAAAAAACTCTTCTCAAATAAACAAATTGTGGCTCTATCAAGAGATAGTATTCTTATATTTGCCATTTCAATATTATCTACAAAAATTATTTAAAAAATAATTTTTTATATATAGTACCTCTTGCAAAATTTTCTACGAATGACGAAATGCAGATGATAACAGAGGAAAATAAATGAAAACAATGTTACCGTTTAATTACTCCTTTTGTTAACTAATAGTATAGTCGGATATGCCTGAAATTCCTTTAAACAAATTTGAAAAACATGATTTAGTAATAAAGTTACATAAGGAAGGAAAGACATATCGAGAGATATGTCATATGGCTCTTGTATCCCCGCGCGATATCAAACCAATATTAAAGGAATATGAGAGAAAGAAAAGATTAGAAAATAGCAAAAGAAAAGGAAATAATCAAGAACCAACGACAAAAAAATTGTCTATAAGTTCGCAAGCGTTTATTCTTTATCAAGAAGGTAAAAAAATTTCTGACGTTAAGATTTTACTCGATATTCCATTTAAAAAAGCCATGATTTTTTGGGTACAATATTTAAAATCAATAAGAATGGAGGATTGTTATGAGTTTTATAAGGAACATAGTTATGATATACCAACATTCTTATCAATAAAAAATTTTATGGAGAGAAATAATATGTCTGGTAAAGATATTTTACATGTTTTGAGAACAGCTAATGAAGTTATTAATTTGAATAATATAATTGTAAATCTTAAGACAGAAATAGAAAGATTAGAACAAGTAAAAAATAATTATTCGTTAAATCAACATGCTAATTATCAACCACTACTTCCATTAGGGCTACCAGAATATTATTATCGTTATTAGTAATTTTTGATTAGATGACATTACATGAAATAGGAACGATAAAAGAAAATATAAAACTACTTTGAAGTCCTCACAATATCTAAATTATTTGGAAGATGTAAAAACTATGATAGGTTCGTGCGAGATACAAAAGAAGTAATAAAAAGTTCAGGCAAGTTTAACATAATCTATATGAAATTATACAAAAGATGATAATATAGAAAATAAAAATTAATAACAAGATTACTCAACCGATGATAACTAAAAATGGCTTATTTTATTTAAATAAATTATTTATCTCCATTTACTAATTTTTCTAGCTTATCAATTCTTTTATTTATTTCATCAAATCTTTTTTCAACGATATTAATAACTTTACTCAATCCACTATTAATCAAATGTAATGGACTTTGTATTGAATCATGTAAGAAAGTAGTTATTGGTTGATTTACCTTCTCTATTTGTTCCCCCCTTAATGCAAATCTGTCTTCCAAGTTTTTAACATATAATCTGAAAGCTTCACCAGCATATTTTATTTGTATATTCAAATCCATTAATTGCCCAATACTTTTATCATCAAGCTCAACATCTTTATTAAAATCGCAATATTTTAAAGTCCATTTATCTATTGAAGGAGTTATTCGTTCCCATGGGTCACGAAGAATACTTGCCAATCTATCTTTAACCTGCCCAAGAAATACAAAAAAGTTGTTAACATCGTTATCTGTTTCTATTGGAAAAGGATTAATAGAAGATGCAATTTCAATTTCTATGCTGCCATCCTTATTAAATTTGTAAATTACTTCTCTAAGACCAATCCTTTCTCTTTGTATTTTTGTTTTATTTTCCTTAGAACAAGGTTGTATATCTATCTCTTCATAATGGCTTTTGTCAATAATTGTACGCATATGGATATTATGCATATTCAATTGTTGAAAAGGCAATAAAGATAGTTGAATTAGAAATGATGAAACCATCTGTTGTTCAAAAGCGTTATGTAATGGATAATACGAAGATGATGCCTTGTTATTGTAGTTAGCCCCTGTAGGGTCAATTGGTCTTTTTCTTTTATTTTCAATAATTCTTGCTTTGATACAACTAGGAAAATATTGCTGTGGCTTTGTTCTATTTATCGTAAAAAGTATAGGTTTTTTCCTTTCTCCTTTTTTGTTAATAGATTCCTTACATAATAATTTCAATTTTTTTTGTGCTTTTGTCTTTTTACAATGAAATGTCTTAATAATATCATTAATAGTTATTCCTAAACCACAATTTTGATATTTTTTAATAGATAGATTTTCAATCTCTTTTGAAGGAATATGTTGCCACTTACCAAATCTATGGACTAATTGCTCAGATGGTCTATTTTCAAATACTTCAATCGGTCCATTTTTTGCTTCAGATAGATTGTTAATCAATTTTTTTCATATGTTTCATCATTACAAATTCCAAATCTTTCAATAGAAATTTTCACCAGCATAATAGGAGAAAAATATATGTGATGTGTCATTGTCATTCAAATCTCTTTATTTCATAGTATTTGCTTGTATAATATTTTCCTGTGTATCTTTGTCTATCTCTATATCAGCTTTTATTCTAATTATGTTACCTTCTATATCAAATATTAAATATATAAAATCTTTACATCTTTTGCTGACATCTTCAATCTCTTTAGCCTTATTTTTTGATATTTTAATTCCGCTATTTAATGCCTCAGCTGAAAGAAACGTAATATTTTTCTGAGCTATTTCCCTGAGTTCTTTATTTTCAGCTACTATATCTTTACAGAGACTACAACCTTCAAATTCTACATGATGAAGTTTTGAAAGATTCTTTGTTAGTTTATTATTGTATTGTGGTTCAATATGTCTATTCTCTAAATTGATATAGTCAGAGTTATTATTTGGTTCATCTTTTTGAATTAAAGATGTACTTTGATTATTTTTTTGTGAAACCGAAATTTGTTCGGTTTCAATAATCTTTTTCCTAATGTGTTTCCTTTTATACTCTGTTGGCAAACAACTTTCGATATATCTTTCTGAAATTTTACCTTCAGATATCTTCTCCTTTAAAATTTCCTTAATTGCTTGACAAATTGTTTCTTGTTTACAAATCTTATTCTCATCCAATCTTCTCGCCAATTCTTGAATAATTTCTCTCAATTTAGTAAATTCTAAATGAAAATTTTCTACCAGCATTTTTAAATCTGCAATTATCCCATTTACAGATGGATGATTTATGCAGTAATTATTAATATTTATAATTTGAGTCATTTATTAGATTCACCTAAAATATTTAATTCTGTAATGACATTGTTCCCATTACTACTGTCATGATATAAAATATCTCTTCCTAACACTGTTTTTTTATCATGGCATTCACAATTACAAATCACTTTAACTCCTATTCCTGCCCATTCTCTGCAACAATTAATATGATTTTTAGATTTGCAATCTCTGCTGAGAAATTCTATTGTAGAATGAAATTCTGTACTATTCTGAGTCGTCACTTAATCTCACCCTTTTTCGAGGAAATCTATTTCATCCAATAATCTGCTGATTAAGTCAGAAAAAGATTCACCAAATCTGCCTTTTGTCTTAAGTCTTTTATAGATGTCCTCTTTTAATAAAATAGTACATCTTTTGTATTTTGTATTCTTAATATAATACATTAAATAATATAGATTTTGATTAATTATGAGAAGGTTTTTCGGTATTTGGACAGTGAAAAGGCGAAAAACTCCATAAATTTATCTGAAAATGAAATAATGGCATTACTAGAGTTAATGTTTGAATTAGGTATTATGTATAAGAATATTTCTTCCTATGATTTAGAGTCATACACTGAAAAATTCTATAATAAATTTACATATAAAAAATGGCTTCAACTCTATTTTTTCTTAGAGACAATTTTTTTTCTTGAGCCTGATAAACTTTATAGGCCAACTGAATTAAACAAGATAATTTCTGATAATGTTAAAAATAGGATATCTAATTCAAGGATTTTTGGCTTGATAACTGATGAACAACTAATATCTATAAAAAAAGATGAAAATTTAATATCCCCAACAGAATTGACTGAACTATTGCAAATAATGGTAGACGATTTAAAGATATTAGAAAATATCAAGGGAATTAAAAATATTAAAAAAATGAATCAAATCTATCCAGGAAGAAAAGATGACAAAATAACAAAATATGAAGGATTTCCTTCTGGATATAGATTATCCAATGATTTTATTACCAAGAAAAATTTATTTAATAAACCTGATGGCATAATACTACTCAAGAACTTTATTACTAAAAATCAATTAGTTAAACATTATTTCATCTTTACTCTTAATACAATTTCTTATAATAGTTCAAAAATAATAAATAAAAAAATAACACCACAAAATAAGGAAAGACTGAAAAATGAAATAATAAATAAAAAAATAAATTTACAGAAAGATAACTTAAACCAGATATTTCTATTAATTCTATTATTTTATACTAGTAAAGAAGACATAGAAAGTCTAACTAATAGTTTCTTAGAAGCAATTTTATCTTCTAATGATTATACCTCTATATTATTTTTAATTTATTTATCTGTTTTGATTAACAAATTATAAAAATTATTAAACAAACTCTAAGTGTGAGATAGAGGTTTAAGCTGTCCTATCTCAATCAAGGATTGAATCAATTTTTCAAACTTTTCTTGTTTTGCAATTAATTGATTAATTTGTTCATCTTTTTCTTGAAGTTTACCTTTTATGACATAATCCTTATCCTCATTCTCTTCCTTTAACTCTTGCACCTGTTTAGATAATCTGTTAGATTCGTCAATAGTCAAGTCATTAATTGCTGCTAAATAACCTTTACAATCTCTGGTGCCTTCGAGTAAAGTGTTAATATCAGGTTTGAAATAATGAGAACGAACTCCTGGCAATTTGTGGCCTAGCATTAATTCAATAAAATCAGGATATATTCCTGCTTTTGTGCATTCAACGGTAAAATATTTGCGGAATGCATGGGTTAACATAGTTGGATTTTTACCTTCTTTTCGCCTATTTTCATAGTCAAAAGACAGTTTTTTTCGTAAATTGGTATATTTTGTTAAAACGTCGTTTATCAAAAACCTAAGTGTTATCGAAGTTATGTGTCTAGGATTGTTTATCTTCAGTTTATCGTTTACATTAAATTGTTCTCTTATTAGAGGAGAGTTACCCTTTAGTTGCTCACCTTGTTTCTTTCTATAATCAAGGTATGTATCTATTAGGGATGCACATTCTGGTGTGCAAAAGGTCTTGTAACTGTATTTCTTGCTTTTGCCATATGCTGTTATCTGATAAATGTTATATTTTTCAATCTTTTCTAAATCTTTTAATTTTAAAGTATGAATTGCTCCATGTCTCAAGCCAGATGATGATAAAATAGAAATTATAATTTTTACACGAATATCTTGAGCAGCATTGAACATTGTTTTAACTTCTTCCTTAGAATATGGTCTATCTTCTTCTTGTTCTTTTTGTTTTTCTAGATTTAGTTTATCCTCATCCTCATCATCAGTATCATCATTACCTAGATACAAAGTTATCAAATCCCATTTGAATTGATAATCACTATTCACATAATAAAATTTCCTTATAGGAACCAGATACGCATTTGCTGTAACATAAGATATCTTCCTTTTTTTTCTAAGGTATACTAAATACTCTTTAATATCAGACTCAATAATTTTCTGAGGTTTTTCAACAAGTTCTTTTAAACTTTTAACACCTAAAAACTTCATATAATATTTTAAATTTGTTAAATAGACATCTCGTGTAGTTCGAGTCTTTATTGAATATATAAAATTTGTATAGAGTTTATCATCTGATGATAATGATATTTGTTGTTGTCTTCTTTGTTGCCTCTGCTCCTGCTGCATCAGATACTATATACTTTTACTATTATATATGATAATTTAAACTATCACAATTATGAATTAGTGTTAGTAAAAGGTACTTTGCTAATTCTATTAATTATTTTACAACAAGATGAGCAATCTAATTTTTATAAAATAATAAATGTAAAGTAAAACAAGTATTAAATGTACAAACGAAAAGATTGAATAAAAATAAGTTTAATTTTGAATTTTACAGATAACAACCAAAATAAAAGTAGTGTTCTCGCTAAAAATACAAATATAAAGAAGACAATCAGCCGTATTTAAAAAATACACCTTTTTCACCGCGAGGATGTCTCCATTCAGTTTTCAATGAGCAAGTACCGCACTCAATACAACCTTCATGTTGTAAGATAACTCTATCTTCTTCTTGGCTATAACACTTGGTTGGACAAAGTACTATCATTTTATTAAGAAAATTTATTTCAGCATTTTGAATTTTTATATGAGATATTGTATCCTCATGATAACTTAATTTAGCTACTCTTTCTTGAATAGTTGGTATTTGTGGCTTATATGAAGGTGATATTCTTCTTCCTAAATTATCAGCAATTTTAATTGGAATTTTGGAATATATATCATCCGATTCGATCAATGAAAGTAAACGTGTATATCCATATTTATTAAGTAATGTGATAAAAAAATTTCGTAACTTATTATTAGATGCAATATTTAATAATATTTTATACTTTTGCCCCAAAGTACCAGAAGGAATTTCTTTTCTTGTATTTTTTAAAATTACATTTAGATATCCTTTATCAATTTTTTTCATGTCCAATGTATATGGACTTTCTTCTATTGATTGTGTATAAAATTCTCCTAGATAATCAGAATCAAAGTTATTCTTATCTAAAGATCTAGCAATGGCAGAGGAAGCTCTAACGGCATCATCCATTCCTACATTCAATCCTTCTATTCGTGGTCCAAAGAAAATACCTCGTCCAGCAGCATCACCTATAAACAAGATATTTTTATAATATGGTTTTTTCATTCTACCACGCTTACCATCAGGAACCAATTTAGTGCTATATTCTAGTTCTACATAATTCGTAATAAATTTCACATTATATTCGTCAGTAAGTTTTTGGTAAAAGTAATCAAGTTTTGATTTTATTTCATCTTCTGATTTATATTTTCCATCATCAATTAATTGTTTCTTTAATTTATGTGAATAGTAAATTTGCCTTACTTCATTCCAATTATTTATTAACTTTGTAATAGCAAAAGACTTTCTTACTTGTTCCTCTTTCGGAATAGTTTTATCTATCTCTTTCAAAGGAACATCATCTTTTACTAATTCACTTATCATAGAATTACTTAACATTGCATTCACAATTTGTGCTGGCTCTATAGGATTTTTTAATAGAGAATCATAATGATAAACACCGCCG
>JAATVJ010000001.1 GCA_014523515.1 Nitrososphaerales archaeon TH1177
ACGTTTAATTCATCAACTGCATCATATTCTCTATGTCTATACGTAGTAACTAATAAATTAAAATTCATTACTTGAATTGGTATAAAATTTTGTAAATAGTTTCCGATTTTATGACTCCATGCCTAATTATTTGAAGATTGTGAGTAGAAATATCTACGATTGTGGAACCGTTAAAAGAAAAAGGATTCTTGGGTTTATTATCATCTCCAATTAGTATTGCATCATATCCATCAAGTTTAGAATTCATTACTTCTTTAGCAGTAATACAAGAATTTTCATTTGAAATATTAGCACTTGTACCAGCTAAAAAATTACAGTATTTCAATAAATTTAAAGTATCTGTGTTATTTGGAATTCTTAGACCTACAGTTTTCTTTCCTGCAGTCAGTATTTTTGGTATTTTGTCATCAATTAAATTTCCAATTATTGTTAAAGGTCCAGGCCAAAAATAATCAGCTAATTTTCTTCCAATAATATCTAAAAATAATATTTTTTCAACATATCGAATGTCAAAAGTTAAAATAGGAAGAGGTTTATCCATTAAACGTTCTTTTATCTTAAAAACTTTTTCTACTGCTTTTTTATTATAAGGGTCACAACCTAAACCATAAATTGTATCTGTTGGATAGACTATTATTCCTCCTTTTCTAATTATTTCTTTGCATTTGATAAGATGATCTTCATTTTTACAATCTAGTATTAACATAAGTATTATTTCGAGATTATATCAAATTGTAAATGATGTGAATACATTTAATTGTTTGATATTTTTATTTTAAGAATCATTTCTTCAATTTCAGAAATTATGTCTTCTATCTTGTTTGGATCACTACGTATTGTACCTCCTGCAGCAAATTTATGCCCTCCTCCATCAATTAATTTCAACGCAATTGCATTACAATCAATTTTATCATTATTTCTTCTAATGCTAATTTTACCATTTTTGCCATAAAATATTGCAAGATCTGCATCTGTCTGGTTAAATATCTCTTCTGAAAATAAGCTTGTTTGAATATAAGGTGTCGATCTAACAAATACAACAGTTAGATCATCTATTTTCTTTATCTTTAACTCTTTTAATACTTGCTTTTTATCATTGTCTCTTAAGAATCCATATTTTTTGTAGTCTTCACTCAAATGAATATCCCATAATATTCCCTTAGATATTTTATGAGCAAGTTTTGCTAATCTTTCATATGAATCGTTAAAAGTTAAATAATATCTTATAATTTCAGGCAATGGGGTAATATATTGATCTTTGATAAAAAAATCAGTTGTATGTGCTAAATTAGCTAAGTGTCTTGCATAATCATTATCTAATAAAAACCGTTCATACATTAACTCTGATGCACATTTTTTTCCTGAATCGTCCAAAATTAACTCAACGAAGGAATGAATTTCATCTATTGTATTTTTAGACCATGGATGATGATCTACCCAGATAATTTCATTTTTTGTTTTATTGGAATTAACTAAAGTACTTTTAAAAATATTTAACAAACTGTCATTAAAACCAAGATCAGATACTATAAACAAATTTTTTTCCTGAGACTCATTTGAAAAAAAAAATTGATTAATTATTTTCATGAAACTTTCTTTACTATAGTCTAAAAAAAAAGTTCTTGCTTGAGGATAGCGAATTAAGCCTATAGCAGTAGAAAAAATACCATCAACATCGGATTCATGAGAAAATAATACAACTCGCATTATTTTCTATTAGTTTTGTTTTCTTATAAGTCTTAATTGTATTTTAAGAATGTATTAGAGTTTTCTTTATTTAAGGAAATGAATAGGTGAAGAAGTATTTTAAATAATATTGATACAATTTTTTGGGATAATAAATATTTTTAACTCTCTTATATCATTATCATCATATAGGTAATTGTTATGGATTCTCCTTACTATTTTCAAGCATGTAAGTCTATCGCATTGCAATTAGAAAAAAATAATAATATGTCCCTCAAAGAAATAAACAAAATTATTAGTTTAACATGTTCTGCTTATAAACTCTCTGTAATTCCAAAGAATGAACATATTATACCTTATCTATCAAAAAATAGTAATTATAGAAATATTTTAGTGGTTAAACCTACCAAAACAGCATCTGGTGTTGCAGTAATTGCAGTTATGCCAAAACCTTATGCTTGTCCACAGGGTAAGTGTATTTATTGCCCTGGAGGTATTGAATATAATACCCCTATGAGCTATGTAGGTACTGAGCCTGCAACTAAAATAGCACAGTCCTTTGAATATGATGCTTATTATCAAGTTAAATCAAAACTTAGTCAATTATATCAAAGAGGTCATAATATTAGTAAAATTGAATTAGTAATTGTAGGTGGAACATTTCCATTCATGCCTGAAGTTTATCAGAGAGAATTTGCTAAAAAATGTTTTGATGCTTTAAATAACGATATATCTTCCACCTTGGAAGAATCTATTATTAAAAATGAATATGCTAGAATTCGATGTGTTGGATTTACAGTAGAAACAAAGCCCGATTATTGTAAAGAAAAACATGTAGATTTGATGTTAAAATTGGGAATAACTAGAATTGAAATAGGTGTCCAAACTTTAGACGAAAGTATTTATAAATTGATTAATAGAGGACACAACTTAACCGATGTTAAAAATTCTTTTCAAATTGCGAGAAATTGTGGATACAAAATTGTAGCACATATGATGCCTGGTCTACCTGGATCAACAACAGAAAGTGATATTAATGGTTTTAAAATTCTTTTAGAAGATGAATACTTTAAACCTGATATGCTCAAAATTTATCCAACCTTAGTGCTAAAAAATACTGGAATGTATAAACTGTATATGAATGGAAAATATAGTGCTTACACAGAAGATGAATTGGTAAATATTCTTGTTGAAGTAAAAAAGATAATACCATCATGGGTTAGAATCATGCGGATCCAAAGAGAAATTGAACCTTCAGATATTATAGCAGGTTCAAAAAAAGGAAATATACGTCAAATAGCAATGAAAAAATTAAACGAATTAGGAGTAAAATGTAAATGCATAAGATGTCGAGAAGCAGGACTTCAAAAACTTAAAAACTTTGACCAACAAGAAATAGTATTAAATAGAATTGACTACTTTGCATCCGGAGGAAAAGAAGTTTTCTTGTCTATGGAAAGTAAAGACAAAAGTTTATTATTTGGTTTTTTAAGATTAAGAAATATCCCATTTTCTCACAGAAAAGAATTAGATGATAATAATAATAAAAGAAATTCGGCTATTATCAGAGAATTGCATGTATATGGGCAAGTAGTAGATGTTGGACAAAAAAATAATTCTCTATCATTTCAGCATAATGGTCTTGGATTACATTTAATAGAAGAAGCTGAAAAAATTTCCAAAGAAGAGTTTCAAGTAGATAAACTATCTGTTATTAGTGCAATTGGAACTCGCGCTTATTATAAGAAACTAGGATATATTCAAAATGGTCCTTATGTTACAAAGCAATTGAAGTAATAATAAATCTACTATAGTGAA
>JAATVJ010000288.1 GCA_014523515.1 Nitrososphaerales archaeon TH1177
GTACCTACAATGTTTACATCCATATCGTTGATCTTTCTTAAAACAATATAACATCCTATAGTTACATTTTATACATCTTCGTCTTCTTCCTTTCCATCTTGCATGACAAAAATATACCCTACTTTTTGTCACACTTCCAATAAGTTTTACAGGACTAATCTCACACATGAATCAAGCATGATATTATAACAATAACTATCTAATTTCTGTTCCAAACATGGGGTATTACCTTAAATTTAATAATCTATCGCTATGATTCTGAATTTTCCCAAAATTTGCTGCATTTAAAATAAAGGTAATGACTCGTTTAAAATTTTCTTTTTCTAAATTTGGCTATTATATTTGCTACAGTTCCTTGACTTATAGCAAATGCTTGAGCTATTTCATCTCGTGTTTTTCCTTGTAATCAATATTGTATTATACATGATTCCAGGTATGACAGAATATCATTTTCTGTCATACCAATTATAGGTGTTTCAAAAGCTATTTAAGTAGAAACAAATTATTTGTCATAAATTCCGTCAAATTTTAGGATCTTTCGTCATCTTCGTCATGTTTTTCGTCAAATACTTTGTGCGAGAATTATGTATATAGTATAGGGAGAGAATATCTTTTTCAAATTATTTTCGTAGGTATGAAAAAGAGTCTAAATTCTAGTTAAGAAAACTATAAAATTACTCGACATGTAAACTCGGAACCTTTCGAATGAAAGGCGATGGACGGGGCTCGATTTGCAAGCTCGGTTCGACAGACTATTGATTCTGTCATATTCATATGTTATAGTCAAAAATATATTTAGTTTTTCTTAAAATATCTCAATTTCGAAACAATTAGTTCATCGACTCATTATCTATATTATTAACTATTAATAAGTAATAAAAATAATAAATACGAAAATCTATATTATAATAAGATGAAAATCAAATTTGCTTCGTATTTTTCATAACCAATTATGGTTATAGCAATAACATTTGGAATTAGCATTTTATCCTTTTTAAATAATACTAATCCATTAGTATATGCATTGGATAACTACAATTATTCTACTGTAGAAAATAATACTCGATTATTTTTAGAAAGTCTGCAAAAGAATCCTGGCCCTCCACTCTATACTTTGACACCCAGTGAAGCTCGTAATGTACTTTTTTGTCTTCAGCAGTCTGGTCAGATAGAAAAACTTCCAGCTAAAATAGAGAATAAAACTATTCCAGTCGGTCCTAGCGGTGAAATATTTATTCAGATAGTCAAACCCCAAGGTACAAGTAACGAAACTCTACCTGTTGTAATGTACTTCCATGGTGGTGGATGGGTTCTAGGTGGTTTTGATACTCATGAGAGATTGTTAAGGGAACTTGCTAACGGTGCACATGCAGCAATAGTATTTGTCAACTATACTCGCTCTCCTGAAGCAAAATATCCTATACCTCTAGTAGAAGCATATGCTGCTACAAAATGGATTTCAGAGAACGGTCAAACCCTCAATTTAGATCCTTCACGTTTAGCAGTAGCAGGCGATAGTGTAGGGGGCAACATGGCTACTGTAGTTGCACTACTTGCTAAAGAGCGAGGAGGGCCTACTATAACCTTCCAATTACTCTTCTACCCTGTTACTGATGCAAATTTTGATACTCCATCATATTTGGCATATCAAGATGGTTACTTTCTTACCCGTGAGGCAATGAAATGGTTTTGGGATAATTATCTTTCAAATGATACTAATAGAAAAGAGCCAACTGTTTCTCCACTGCAAGCATCAGTTGAGCAGCTTGGTGGACTACCCCATACACTTATCATAGTCGGAGAGAATGACGTACTTCGTGATGAAGGAGAGGCCTATGCTCATAAACTGATGCAGGCTGGCGTTAAAACCACCGCAACCCGCTACCTTGGCACCATCCATGACTTTGTAATGTTGAATCCAATTACCGATACTCCTGCGGCAAGGGGAGCAATAGACCAGGCATCTCATACACTTAAAAAAGTATTGTCAGAGTAGAAATATAAGAGTGAGAGAGAGAGAAAAAATAATAATTTCATAATCTTTTTATATTTTTATTAATACAAGTATTATTTCGAGTTTTTTTAATAATTTACAATTTCAATAAATTTTTATCTCGATATTATAATTATATATCACAAACCAAATTTGTGCTTTTATCAAGGGTGGGTATGATAGAGGATAATAACTTTAAAGCACGCTCTTTTACCAACAATCAGATGATGCTAAAAAGCCATACTTTGCACAGTATTCTGCTGTTTGTGAAGATACTCATGTTAGAGAGTCATGACCTAACATGAAAATTAATATAGCAATAAAAAATATACTCAAACCATCAAATATTCATTTTAATACATTTTTAATAGAATTTTTCTTATCTATCGCCGATATTGTCATCAATTGATAAAAGTAGTAGCTTATTCCATATAATCTTGTCCTATATAATTAATATAGTAAATATTTTGAAATAAGATTCTAAAATAAACAATATTTTATTCTACCTTCTATTATTATTATTTGCTCGGGCTAGGCTTTGAGCTTCAAGGGATGGGTGTTGGAGGTCTGTAGCCATTCTTCTGACACCCAAAAAAAATAAACAATCTTTTATTCTACCATCTCTTGTTATAGTACACCTAAATCAAATCAAATCAAATCAAATCTTGAGCAATTCATCTGAGTGGGTGTTAAATGGCAAATCTACTATAACACCCACTTTTCAACACCCACTTACAACGTCCAAAGATTCTACAGAACCATTTTTTATAAATATAAGCAAAGTATTATCAATGATTTCATCTATATATATACAACTAGCCGGTCGGGAGTAGAATCCTCTTTGTAGTAGGATTCTACTACTTATTAAATTTAGCATTTATTATTAGTCATATAATTTAAATTATTTAAAAATAAAAAAATGAAATTAATTCTGTTTAGTTAAATCAATCAATCACCAGAATCTGATTTACATATTTTTTTTATTTTTTAGTATCTTTAGGATCGTCACATAAATTATCATCATAATCTGCTTTATCTTCGTCGTCTTTAATTTTGCATTTACTATTATCCCATTCTCCCTCATACTCTGAACATAATTCTTTAGCCTTATTTTCTGCATATACTTCATGTGTTTGTAATGAGACAGTAGTAGTTACAATAACCATCATCATCATTTTTGTCATAATTAAGAATTTGATGCTTTCATCATTTTTTATCATTCTAAGATAATATAGTGTAAAGAAGTTTGGAACAACAAATAGTGAATAATTACTTAATTTTTTATTGTTGAATACTAAATAAACTATTATTCGTAAATATTTTATCTATCTCTGGAATCACAAAAAAGACTTTATAACAATTTTCAGTAATAGGATAATCTAATCCATAATATGATGATTGATTACTTTTAGTTTTAGTAGAAATACTAAAAAAAATTATTTCTTTATGATTCTTTAATGTTATTAGTTTATCAGAATATTGAATCCTTTATCATATTATTTTACAATAATCAATATAATTTGAAGAAATTTGTTAAAATAATAGTATAGAATCCTATCTTGTTGAAACATATCTTATATTGAAGAGCTCAAATTTCTTTTAAAGAGAAATACTAAAACGTGATAACTAATTTTTATCAGTTTTATCAAATAAACAATTAAAAGGTTTTTGTTTTCTATTAATATTAATTAAACTAATTAAATAATATTGAATAAGATTAATAGTAGATGGTATAAAACCTTCAAGTTCAGTTGAAGGTTTTTTATTGTCTATCTTTTTACTACCTACTATTATTATCGATACTGTTGCAATTTCGCTAGTAGCTCCCTTACTACCATTAGCTTGGAAAGTATAATGGTCTATATAGTATGGTTCTACCGCTACTAACTTGTTGTACTTAGCTTTTATTATCTCAATTTTAATTATAATTTTCAGTCATGAATAGCTATATCAATACATGGAATAAATTGAAATGAAGCAAATTTAGCTAAAGAAGTATTTGAATATATTTCATAAAATTTTATTAATTTAATATTTCTTTTAATGTAAAGAGTTATTTGTAATGGAATTAATCGAATAAATAAATTTTTTAGTAATAATTGTTAAATGTTAGATACACCAATTATATCTTAGTTGTGGACATTATTACTATTTAAATATAAATAAAATTAATATATTAGTAGTCAAATATTAATACTCATAGTTTAAATACTGTAGACAATATAGATACTATAGAATACAGCCTTACAATATCCAATACAAATTTTGTTTTGTAATTGTAGAATGAATCAAAATAAAGAAGAAAAAAAGATGAGAGTGTTGTTTAAATGTTAAAAAACAAGAAAGAAATAGAATGTTATGAAGAAGTTATGGGACCACGTCCTACCTATCCAAAGATATGGTGGTATAATTTAGGTTCAAGGTATAAACAAAAGGCTCAAGAATATTTTCATAGAATTGAAACCAGAATAAGATAAGAAAAGGATAAATGACGAACATGTTAGTATAAATCTATCATACAAACTAACCATGTTGTTAGGAAAGTCACGAGATAAAGAAATCAAATAATAAATGATTTTCATTTAATAGTTTTAGACTGAAATCTTACAACAATCATCTTTATTATCGCATCTACAATATGAAGGCTCTTGTAAA
>JAATVJ010000034.1 GCA_014523515.1 Nitrososphaerales archaeon TH1177
CCTGAAATTACCATTGATCCAGAGACATATGAAGTTAAATTGGATGGAAAGATTGCAACGGTTGATCCAGCGAAGGAATTATCATTAGCCCAAAGATACTTTATGGCCTAGAGATAAACAATCAACCAAAATAAATTTTTTTTTCTTTTCATTTATTTCATTGTTTTATTGTTATTTAGATATATAGCCCTTGTAGAGAATTATAACTATGTCTAGTCATAATCATGGAGTCTGGAGACCCATAGCTGAAAATATTGAATTTAATGCTTTGGAATCAAATTCTCAGGCAGTAATGGCAGTTGCAGATACAGTAAGAACCACTTTGGGTCCAAAAGGTTTGGATAAACTCTTAATTGATCAAGCGATGAATAGGCACGTTTCAAATGATGGTGTAACCATTCTTCTTTCTTTAAAGGCAATTCATCCTGTGGCAAGGATGATTGTAGAGATCGCAGAAAGACAGGAACAATTAGTAGGTGATGGAACTACAACTGCAGTAGTAATGGCATCGGAAATGATAAAGGAAGGTAAAAGACTTGTTAAAGAACTAGGCGTTCATCCTACTAAAGTAGTTGAAGGGATAGAAAATGGTGTAAAACATGCGTGTAAAATTTTAGAAAAAGATGCTCAAAAAATATCCATTGAAGATAAAGAATTGGATCAAATTATAAATACTTCCTTATCTTCAAAATTAGATGGTGTTAATTTATCAAATCTTGTTATAAAATCAATTAGGACAGTAGGAAAAAATTCTATATATAATAATTCCTTTGATTTTGACAAATCTATCAAAGTAATTAGAAAAACCAATGTTTCTGATAGCGTTTTTAACGGCATAGTTCTGGAAAGAAAACGTATGGATCTAGAAATGCCTATGCGAATACTAAACCCTAAAATTATGATCGTAAAACTTGATTTAAAACCAGTAAAGGAATCGTGGTTGAAAGAAAATAATCGTTATGAGGAAATTTTGAATATGGAAAATGATCGATTATTAAAATCTAAAAGAATAGTAGATGAAATTATAGCCACTGGTGCTAATACTCTTTTAATATCCTCTCCTGAGATAGATGAAGTTATAGAGAATCTCCTAGTTGCAAAAAATATATTTGCAACAAGAATATCTTCTGAAGAAATAGAATTTTTATCTCGATATATTGGTGCAAAACCTGTAAGAATGGCAGAAGATCTCAAAAATGATGGGATTCTTGGAATTGCTGATTCTATATATGAAGATGAAGATACCGGTCTTATATATATTGAAAATGGCTCAGGTAAAAATATAGTTACAATTATAGTTTCTGGAACAACTAGGGAAACTTCTCTTGAAAGATGGAGGTCTGTTATAGATGGTGTAAATGCTGCTGAAGCTGCCTTGAATAGAGGAATAGTTGCTGGAGGAGGCGCAGCAGAGATACATGTAATTGAAAAGTTAAAGAGTTTAAGGCTAAAAGGATTGGAACAGGTCGGCCTTGACGTAGTAGCATCTGCATTGGAAAGTATAATGCGACAGATCCTTACTAATGCAGGATTCAATGGGTTAGAAAAAGTAATGGCCGCCAAGGCGTCAAAGCCAAACATTGGAATAGATATTGATACAGGCGAGTTGGTAGATATGTATGAAAAAGGAATTCTTGATCCTCTATTGGTAAAATTAATGGCTCTGGAAGCAGCTGGAGAAATTTCAAAATCAGTCTTAAGGATAGATAGGAACCTTGCTGCAGAAGATTTAAGTCCACAAAGTGTATCAGAAATAAAGAGATAAGATGAAGTAATATGCAAATCCGTCATTGTGTTGAGGAAAATAATGTAGATGACAATTTGATTATCAAAAATCCTAAAGAAATTAGACATGTAACAGTACAAGGAGGAAAGATAAAACAAATGTCAGGATTTATTGATCCTATTTCTCATCTTAATCTTGATTATTCTTTACATCGTATAACCAAATGCATTATAGCAAAAAAATTTGAGACAGGATCTGAATTACTTTTTACTGATTCTGGATTTGTCTTTGCTATGGTAACTAAATCTCATTTTGAACATTACGGAAACTTAGATTATACAAAAAACCTTATAAATATGATAGACAAGGTGAATGAATTAAGAAACTCTAAATCCATTTATACAAGTAAAGAAAAAATGTGATGGATGGAAAATAATAAGGGAAATAAAATAATATGATAACTGTTAATAAAATTTTAGGTAATATCAATAAAAATTCAAATCTAAAGAACAAATATGAGGATATGATAAAAAATAATAATTGTGAAAAGATTGTAATAAATAGATTAGAATCACAAAAATTAAGAATGCGAAAAAATACAGATAAGAAAACTGATGTTATCTTTATGTTAGAACATACTCCTCATTTAAGAAATGGTGATGTAATTTTTCTTGATGAGGAAAAAATGATATTGCTGACTCTTGAACCTGAGCTTGTGGCAATAATCACTTTCACAAGTTCCCTAAACACAGACGATTCTTTTCCTCTCTCTGTTAAGATTGGGCATAACCTTGGAAATTTACATAGACCGATAAAGGTAACAAAAAATCAAGTAATTTTTCCAATACAAGCTGAAACTGAACTGGAAATGCTAAAAAAAATGTTTTCATCATTTAATAAATTCCTTGACATTAAGACAGATATGATGATTTTTGAACCAGATGAAGGATCTGATATTCATGAACACTAGAATTAGTAAAAAAATGGGCAATACTGATAATAATAGTAAAATTTATGAGGGTTCTCCTTCTACTGCTGAAACAGAAGTATCTTCTCTTGTAGAAGAAATCAGTATGCTTCAGCTTGGTGATTCATTCTTTCCTACTGGAATGTATACTACATCGAGTGGACTAGAAACATTATTTTATGATAAAAGAATTAGGAGCAGAAAAGAAATTTTTGAATTTATAACAGTTTGTCTAACATATCAAATAGGACCTGCCGATTGTGCAGCACTTTCAAATGCCTATGAATTCGCTAAAGAAGGAAATCTGACTAAAATAATAGAAATAGATCAGATGTTATTTTCAATGAAATTGATAAAAGAGATTCGCGCTGCTTCTACAAGATCTGGAACTCAACTTTTGAATTGTTTATTGAGTTTTATCCAAAATAATGATTTAATTTCTTCATATTATAGTTCAATAAAGAATAAGACTGCGAATGGTGTATATCCTGTTGCCTTAGCAGTAGCATCAAATGGTCTAGGAATAAAAAAGGAACGAGCCTGCCTTATTTTGCTATATGGATTTACAGTTAGTATTGTAGGCGCTGCATTGAGACTTGGAATTCTACAGCATCTTGAAGGGCAACAAATTATTCATGAACTAAAACCAATTATGACATTAGTTCTAAATAACAATATAAATAGACATTACTCTCATTTATGGCAGTTTAGCCCTGGAATAGATCTTGTACAAATGAAACATGAAAGAATGGATTCAAAAATGTTTATTACATAAAATGCCGTTTATTATCTTGATATGACATTTAAAAGAATTCCAAGAGTCGGTATTGGTGGTCCAGTAGGATCCGGTAAGACAATGTTAATAGAACAATTTGTTCCTCTATTAGGTCAAAATGGGTACAAGATAGCAATTGTATCCAATGATGTAGTATCAAAAGAAGATGCTGATAGAATGAGAAGAAATCTGGCATCAGAAAGGGGACTTATGCCTGAAAGTCTAGTAATTGGATTGGCTACAGGTGGATGTCCCCATACTGCAGTCAGAGAAGATCCATCAATGAATCTATCTGTAGTTGAAGATATAGAGTCAACTCATAATCAAGAATTGGATTTAATAATTATTGAAAGTGGTGGAGATAATATAACAACTACATTTAGTCCTGCCCTTGCTGATTATTTTATTTATATTATTGATGTTGCCGGTGGTGATAAATATCCAAGAAAACGCGGTCTTGGGATAGAAAATTGTGACCTTTTGGTAATTAATAAAATTGATTTAGCGCCACATGTAGGTGCAGATCTCAAGATAATGGAAAGGGATGCCAAATTAATAAGAAAAGGTAAGCCTTTTGTTTTTGTAAACTGTAAAACTGGAGAGGGAATTAAGGAAGTAGCAGAACATATAGTAAAAGATGTTTTATTTGATTTACCACCAAAAACATCAATCGAACAATTAACTTGAAAGATCTGAAATATTTTATTCCCGATGATATTCCACAAGAAGTACTATCTTATGAAGCAGATCTCAGTCAGCTAGGTGTAGGAAAAGCAGGAAAATTAGGAGCCATATTTTTATTACTAGAAAAAAATGAGCAAGTAAATAAAACTGTTATAAAGGAACAATTTTCAAAAGTTCCTTTATTTACTCAACGAGCTCTGTATCTTGAAGAAAGTCTTCCTTCTATGGCCTATATCTATATAATCTCTCCATCCGGAGGGGTGCTTCAAGGAGATAGATATAGAATTGATATAAAGCTTAGTAAAAATGCAATATCTCATATAACTACTCAAGGAGCAACAAGGCTCTATAGAATGAATAAAAATTTCGCAACACAAATTTTAAACATAACCCTAGATAGTAATTGCTATTTTGAATATGTTCCTGATCAAATAATACCTTATAGAGACTCACGATTCTACCAATCTGTAAATCTTAATTTACATGATACGGCAACCATGATATATTCTGAAACTATTGTTCCAGGTCGAATGGCTATGGGGGAATATTTTGAGTATGATGTATGCTATCTAAAGACTGTAGCCAAAAGCCATAATGGATCATTAAAACTTGTTGATACTGCATTGTTGGAACCAAAAAGAAATAAACTAAAAAGATTTGGGATTCTTGAAGAATTCAATATGTTATCAAATATGTATATATTAACTCCATCTAAATATATTGGTATTCTAACTGAAAGGATTAACGGAGATTTAATAAATTATGAGAAGGTTGTAGGAGGATGTTCAGTATTGCCAAAAGATTCTGGAATAGCAGTACGAATATTAGGTAACACAATTGATAATATAAAGGAAATGATTTACAATATACTTAAAATCTGTCGACAAGAAATTATAGGAGCTGGATTTAGCGGTATTAGAAAAAACTAAATTTCTCTTTTCTTTTTCTTAAACTTTTAGATTATGTAATAATTTAAAAAAAAGATTTGTGTACTAAAAGTATTTAATCTACTAATTACCGTGATATTGTCCAGAATTCTATAATTTTAACTTTGTGATTCACATTTTCTTTATGAATATCAGCATCAATTCTATTATCAAAAACTTTATCACACTCCTGACACCATGAAGTTTGTTTCCTTCTGCTTTTATCTAATGCATTCAAATGATATGATAGAGTATTAATATTAAATAAATGATTTGTTATTTCAAATAGATTAAGATATTCATAAGTTAAAATTTTATGACAAGATTTATAAATTTAGAGATTTTCATTATACTTTTTTTTTGATAGTGTAATAATTGTTGTTTATCTTAAATCATTAACAACAAATTATTTCAATATATATAATAATGTATATTTGGAGAGGTATTTATAATTGGAAAATCCATATAAGAATTTAAAAAAAACCCCAAATGAGTCAAAAGCAGAGACAACTCTCATGATGTTACCATCAGATGCTAATCCAAAAGGATATGTTTTTGGAGGCGTTATCTTAAAACATGTGGATCTTATTGCTGGTATAGTTGCTAAAAGACATGCTAATCAATCAAATATTGTTACTGCAAGTATCGATAGAATGACTTTTATAAAGCCGATTTTTATTGGCAATTCGTTGATTCTTGAAGCAAGGATAAATTATGTCAAACGTTCTTCTATGGAAATTGAGGTCAATATTTTTGCAGAAGACCTTGACTATAACATAAGAATTCATGCAGGAAGAGCATATGTTACCATGGTTTCAATAGATAAGTATGGAAAATCTATGGAGGTTCCTCGACTTTTATTAGAAACAGAAGATGATCATCAAAGATTTAAAGAAGGTGAAGCTAGAATGATATCTCGCCTTAGAGAAGCAGGAAAACTTTAATTAATCCGTCTCAAGAAATTGTTAAATCCTTTATAATTATTTAATTTATTGTGTTTGTTTTATTTTTATTGTCTATTAAAAATATGCAATTGTTCAATTCTTATATATGAATATGAATAATGATATATAATAATTCTCTAAAATTTTTTATAATAGTTATGAAATATAATTAAATAATATGGTATATTATGATAATAATATGAAGAAAATAATTTTTATTGGCAGCATTTTCATTATTGCTTCAGTTCTTATGATTTCAGCAATCGGTAATTATAGTTCAGCATATGCTCAAGGAACTACAGATTTTACAGCAACACTTTCTGGAAAAGAAGTAGTACCGCCAGTTAAAACTGACGGAACAGGGGTAGCAAATTTTGAAGTATCACAAAGTTCTCTAAACTATCAAATTAATGTATTAAATGCTGGTACAATCACAACAGTTCAGATTCAAAGTGGCGCAGTTGGAACAAATGGTGATGTTTTGGTTACATTGTTTAAATCGAAAGGTAATGATGGAAAGTTATTTGATGATTTCCCAAAACTTCGTGATCTTTCTTCAAAATTTTCTGATATTTCTTCAACCACACAAAGATCTAGCTCTTTCTCTGCTAGTGGTAATGTTCACGCTTCAGATTTAACTGGTCCACTGGCTGGTAAAACAATTAATGATCTGGTGTCAGCAATGCAAAGTGGTAACACATATGTAAATGTTAATACAGAAGAGCATCCAAAGGGTGAGCTCCGGGGACAAATAATGGAAGCAAATGAAGGTTAAGAATTCATAGCATTCAAAATTGTAATGTATTAAATACTGTTATGAAAGCTTATTCTCATCATAAATAGCAATTTTATTAGAAAAGCAGAGATAAGAAAGCACTATTTTTTAATTTTAATTTTATTATAGGTCGTTGCCGATAATACAAGCCCTAACAAATATGATGTTTTAGAATATATAAAAAAGAATGAATAGGGCAGAGCAGAATAGTTATAGATGGATAGTATACACATATTAGAAATCCTATACAAATAAAATAAAAACTTAAGTTGATACAAGCATTTAAAGATTTTAATGGAAGTTTTAAACTATTAAACAAGACTTGTAGAAGCATGGCTATAAAAAAAATAATTGAACATTTTGAAACAAAATAATCTTGGCAATGGAAATATAAATTTGAAAAAGCAAAACAAGAAGATTAATTAATTAATTAATTAATTAATTAAATCTGGAAATCTTTATTGTTCAGAATCTAATCTTAAAATAGGAAGGGATAGTATTATTATAGTAATTCCAGCACATAACCATGCTATCTTGTAACCAAATTGGATTACAGTAAATGAAAATATAATTGGAATCCAAAAGGAACCAAATAATGATATACCGTTAACATAACCAACTGAAAGAGTCTGATATTCTTGAATAATTTTTTTGGATTGTCTTGCTCTTGCATATACCACAACAAATCCAATTGATAAAAATATTCCAGAAGTAATTAATGCTATTATTATTATATAGATTGAGCTAATTGAAATTGACATAATACTTAAAGCAGATATCATTGCAGAGATAAACAAAAGTTTCTTTGCATTTTTAAATTTGTCATATATTTTACCGGATAATGGTGATATAATTATTCCTATTATTAGACTTAAACTTCCAAACAAACCAGCATAAATTGGATCTATATGTAACTCTTCAATTAGATATAAAACAATAAAAGTTAATGTAAGAGTAGCTCCGGTTTGATAACCTAACAAAGTAATTCCAAGTAATATTAGTGATTTATTAAATAATACATCTTTTAATTCCTTCAATCTAATTTTGAAACCTCTTTTATTATCTTCTTTTAGTAATCCTATTTTCATTATTAAAACAATTGATACTCCAATTATTCCTCCAATAATAATTGAGAGTCTCCAACCTGTAATTTCTGTTAGTGCAACCCAACCAAAAATACCCAAAAGTGCTCCAATTGCATGTCCAGAATTTAGTAA
>JAATVJ010000289.1 GCA_014523515.1 Nitrososphaerales archaeon TH1177
ACTGCACTCGTGAGAGTTGATTTCAATGTAAATATAAAAAATGGACATATCGGAGAAGATTATAGAATTCGAATGTCTATTCCTACTATTGAATATCTTATTAAAAGAAATTGTAAAGTCGTATTGATTTCACACTTAGGAAGACCGATTGGTAATGATATACATTATTCTTTGAACCCAGTAGCTAATAAATTATCTGAAATACTTACTAAAACTCCAGTAAGATTTGTCAACAATTCTATAGGTAATGATGTTGAGAAGGAAATTAATAGACTTCCTTCCGATGGTGTTTTATTATTAGAAAATCTACGGTTTTATAAAGAAGAGGAACTTAATGATCCTGAATTTTCAAAGAAACTTGCTTCTCTAGCAGATATTTATATCAATGATGCTTTTAGTACATCACATAGGAAACACTCTTCTACCTATGGAGCAGCTACATTATTTGATATAAAATTAGGTGGATTTAATTTAAAAAAAGAAATTGAATATTTGACGATGATTAAAGAAAATCCGCTTCGTCCATTTATAATAGTTATTGGAGGAGTGAAAATCAAAGACAAAATAGGAGCTTTAGAAAATTTATTGCCAAAGGCAGATAAGGTTCTTATAGGTGGTGCTGCTGCATATACTTTTTTAAAATCCAAAGGATTGAAAACAGGAAACTCGGTAATCGATTATGATCATTTGGAATGGGTAGGTAGCTCTCTGGAAAAATATGGTGAAAAAATCCTTCTGCCTAGTGATCACATTGTATCCTCCTCTACCGAAAGTACTAATCCTATTTATTGTAAGAAAGAAATTCCTGACGATATGATAGGCCTTGATATTGGAACAGAGACTATACAAAATTATTCTACTCAGATTGGCTCTAACAGAAAAGGTACTATATTTTGGAATGGACCTATGGGATTATTTGAAAAGAATGTTTTTGCTAATGGAACCATAAATGTTGCTAAAAGTATGGCACTAGCATATTGGCGAGGTTCTACAACTCTTATTGGTGGAGGAGACACATTAGAAGCTATGAAAAAAGCAGGAGTGTCAGAAAATGAAGTCAGTCATGTATCTACCGGAGGAGGAGCAACATTGAGATTTTTAGCTGGCGATAAAATGCCTGGTCTATTAATTTTGGAACAATAAATGAGACAAATTGTTATAATTTAACTATACCTACAATACTAGATATTATTTTAAAACATTCAATAAAAATCCAAAATTAAGCAGCATTATAAGTATTTAAAAATTCGTCAATATTTTCTAAACATTGTAACAGCATGCTTCTACTTCTTTTTAACATCCAATAAATAAATTCATCTGGACTAAATATATGCTGTTCCCTAAAAAGCACTGGTACATATCCTCCATGGGTAAAAATTTGAATTATCACATATTTTCCTGACACACTAGCTATTTCTTCTTCAATACTTACTTCATTTTCTTCTATAGTTCTTCTATATAAAACAATAGGATAGTTATTATTATTATTACTTATTAACAGTATTTTTTCGATCTTTTCTTTAAATTTTTTTATTAAGAATTCATCTAATGTTATTTGTGAATTATGAATAATATCTTTCTTTTTTTTGCGCAAATACTATTATATAGTAGTAAAGAAATTAAGTATTTACGTTAAAAATTATTAACTAATTAATTAAGAACTTAGTTTCACTTTTGTTTCATTCATCAATTTTTTCTACTCCCTATACAGTAATATTTTTAAGTGTAATTTTATAGTTTCATTTATCGTATAAATCTTTTTGTTAAAGTAATTTTAATCCACTCGTAATCTTGTTGATCAATTGAGTTGGAGCGGGACCAATACCTACACATGTAGCAGTTCCTGGGTCAAGCTGTGTCAATCCCGCATCTCTTACAATAGCAGTAGGTAAGTTATGGAAATATCCTTTTTCATTAATTTCTTCCAACTCTTCCAAAGAATTAACTTTTAAAATAATCTTTGGTTGCCCAAAATCGAACCATTCTTTAAACCAATCAATATTTTTACTTCTAGCTTTTTCACATGACAAAATTGAAGCATGGGCCACCTGTGCAGCTGTTTTGCCTATTCCCATTTTCAGATCTTTTCTGACAATAATCACCTGTTTTAAATCCAATACAATATACATTTTAATTATTTATATTAAAATTATTTAGCATATTATGGAAAAGAATTTTGATTCTGTTGTTGTAGGTGGAAGTATTTCTGGTTTGTTATGTGCAAGAGAGATTTCAAGATTGGGGCTTTCTGTTGCAGTATTAGAAGAAGATTATGAAATTGGAAGTCCAGAGCATTGTGGAGGATTAGTTAGTCTTGATGGACTAAAAAAATTAGGAATAATCCCATCAAATCGGGCAATTCTAAATGAAGTAAACAAAGCAAAAATATTATCAGCCACAAAAGGATTTGAAGTCAGCACTAATAGAGATAATATAACAGTAGTTGATAGAAGAGAGCTTGATAAACAAGTTGCTTATCAAGCCCAAAAATTTGGAAGCGAAATAAGAACTAAAAGTTTAGTAACGTCAATAAATTATGATAGCGGTAAAAAAGAGTATGTTATTAAAACCAAAGATGATATTTTTTATACTAAATTCTTTATTGATGCAAGAGGTATAACTTCTCTTATAAATAATTCTAATAGAGATGGTGTATTGCAATCTGCACAATATGAAATATATGCTGATTGGATCATACCTGATGAAATAATAGTAAAATTCGATAAAGTCAAGTATCCAGATTTTTTTGCTTGGATAATTCCTAGTGGAAATGGCAAAGGCAAGATTGGTGTAGCTGGAAGAAAAATTAATACTTTACAAACATTAGAATCATTTATCGAAAGCTTTAGTTCTAAATATTCTATCATACGAAAAATATATGCACCAATTTGGATTGGAGGTCCCTTGAAGAATTTTGTATTTAATAATATGATATTAGTTGGAGATGCAGCCGGACAAACAAAACCTACGACTGCCGGTGGTATTTTCTCCTGCGGAATGGGAGGAATTTTAGCAGGAAATCATCTTGCACGCTATAAAAAAAATGTTGTTAATTCTTCATTAAATGATTATGAAACAGATTGGTATTTGATTTTTGGTAAAGAATTTCAAAGAATGCTCTTTTTTAGAAAGATAATGCAAAGGTTAGATAACAAATCAATTGATGCAATATTCTCTCTTATCTCAGATTCTGATATTGCAGAAATATCAAAATTTGCAACCTTTGATTTCCATAGCTTTGCGTTGTCAAAGATTTTGGGATCTAAAAAAGCAATTAAATTGATTAGTGCATTATTAGGAAATGAATTTCGACATATTCTAAATTAAGCAAAATATAAATTCGGTTATTTTTCCAATAGATTTAAAATGTCGACATTGCAATTACCGGTCTGTTCATCATGTAATAGATCAATCATGCCAAATGATGAATGTGTCAAATTTTATTGTCCTAATTGTGGTTATGTTCTGCTCTGGAGATGTCAAAGCTGTAGGGAGTTCGCAAGATTTTATAAATGTGTCAATTGTAGTTTTGAGGGACCTTAAAATGTCAAGACTAGTTGCTAGAGTTAAAATTCTTCCATCAGAAGCAGAGACAGACCTAGACGATATAATAAACAAGTTAAAATTAGCCGTACCCAATGGAATGGGCTTAGAGAGATATGAGAAAGAACCCATTGCTTTTGGGCTTTATTCTTTAATTTGTGACTTCACTTTAAACGATGAAGAAGGTCAAATGGATTCACTTGAAGATTATATCAAAAAAACCAAAGGTGTTAGCGAAATTCAGGTAATGAGTGTAAGTAGAAAATCAGTGAATATAAGATAATATTGTTTTATTTCTGTAGATATTTTAATATAATTGCTAAATACTTTTTAATTAGTTAATGAAATATCCTATAAAGAATATTGTTTACGAAAAAGTAAAACAATCAAATACTTTAACTGATTCTGAATTGTCCTCATTATTATCTAAAGAAGGAATAGAATTGGATCTTTCAGAATTAAATAAAATATTATTGGATCTAGAGATTTATGGACTTTTAAGGGTATCATGGATCGCCAAAGATAAGAAAAGAATCGAAGTAGTAAAATAACTCTATATATATCTATATATATTTTTCTCACGAAAAACTTATCATATTCTATAGTAAAATAATGCATCAAGTGCAATTGAAATAAATATTACTACAAGGTAGGGTGCAGTTACTTTGTAAGCTTTCCATGCAAATTCAGGCGTTGGATTTTTAGTAAGTTTATAGTGATAAATGAGCATTAGCGTACCTGCTACTAATGCTGTTATAGTATATAAAAGACCCAATCCTACGAAATATAAGGAAATGGAAAATGGAAGCAATATAGCTGTATTAATAAATATATAAATCGCTGTCCTTTCATTACCTATTAACACTGGTAACATAGGAACTTTTACACTTGCATATTCTTCTCTTTTTTTTATTGCCAGACACCAAAAATGAGGAGGAGTCCACATGAATACAAGCCATCCAACCAGAAATCCTAATAAATCTATAGAACCAGTTGTTGTAGCCCATCCTGCCATTGATGCTGCACTTCCAGCAAATCCACCAATTACAATATTAGATGGATTTGATCTTTTAAGCCATGCTGTATAAATTATTACATAGATAAAAATCCCTAACGCAATCATAAAAGTAGCTATAGGGTTTAAAGTAAACCAAGCAATTATTACAGAAGCTGCACTAAGTATTAGTCCATAAATTAAAACATTCCTTGCAGGTAACTTTCCTGATGGAATTGGTCGTTTTGTTGTTCGTATCATGAATTTATCTATGTCCCTATCATAATAATGATTTAATGCACTTGAACCCATGGATGCAAGCGAGCCAGCAAGAACTAGAAAACTTATTTGCCAAATAGATATATCCCAAGGAATATTTGGTGAGTGATCGAATCTCGTTGCACCTAACAAGGAGGCTACAGCTGTTATAACTAAAACTACTACAATACGAGGTTTTGATACATCAATATATGCACTTATTGTATTCACTGCATTGGATCTCCAGAAATAATGTACATAATGTTGGATTTATGTTATTCGTTAAAGGAGGGTATATTATTATTTTTATTAAATAGCATAAATGTCATTTCAAAGTTGTGGAAAAGGTTAAAATTATAGCAGAAATCTTCAATCTATAAAGCATGGCCGATTGGGATTTGTTAACGCCAGGCATAGGATTAACCTCTCTAGGAATTGTGGGAGTACTAATTTCTCTTTCTGGAATTGCGAAAACATTTATCGATGGTATGCATGCTGTTTCTCTGCTCCTATTCTTAATAGGAATGATTTTTTTAAGTGCAGGAATTTTTAAAGATGGATTTCCATCTTCAAGAAAGGCTAAAATAGGCTCCTTTATAACTTTGGGACTATTAATTATAATAGGTCTGATTGGAGCTGTTAATTCCAGTGGCCAAGCACCGACAATATTTGCTTATATTGGAATAATAATACTTATTTCAGTTCCTGCAGCAGCTGTAATTTTTGGAATATATAGAAACAGTTCTAAAGTTAAAATTTATTTGACATCATTTGTTGTTGCAGTTATCATTGGGATTATTTCTATTTCTGCTATAGGGATCCAAATCCAAAATCAAGGCTCTATATCAGCGGAGAATAAGGAGGAAACGATGATTGCTTCAGAACCGATATCTAAGATTAATTTAGAAGACCTAGCTAAAGTAAATATTCTAGCTGGATCATCTGCACAAGGCAATCCCGATTATGATCCGGAGGAACTAATTGTTAAAGACTCAATAGGTATTATCTGGATAAATCAAGATAATATTCCTCATACAGTAACTAGCTTAAAAGATGATGGCAAATCATTTGATTCCTCTATAGTTATGGGAAATGCTAATTATACTCTTCTACTCTCTGAACTTAAAGAAAAAGAATACGAATATTTTTGTACAATCCATCCATATATGAAAGCAAAATTCAGAATTGAATCTTAAAGAAAAAGAATACGAATATTTTTGTACAATCCATCCATATATGACAGCAAAATTCCAAATAGAACAGTCAGTTATTAGCATGATGTATTTCATTTATCTTAAATATTAGTTATTCATAACGATATTAATTATAAATAAAAATCTAAATTAAGTATATTGATATTATTTACCTTATAAACATAAAAAGATTGATTCCTTTTTTTAGATTAATGGAAAATGAAATTTTATTGATTCACGATTATCATCTAGATGAACTCAGAAAATTAGCAATTAGCTCATTACCTAATGAATCATGCGCTATATTACTTGGAAAAAAAACTGAAACTAAGAACATAGTTAAATATATTGTGCCATTAAACAATTCGGCTCAGTCATCAATAGCATTTATTATTGATTCTGACGATTTATTCACTATTTACAAAAAAGCTAAGTTAATGAATTTAGATGTTATTTCAATTTTTCATTCCCATCCTTCAAATCCTTTCCCCTCAGAAACTGACAAAATTTATATGCATCTTAATCCTGTTATTTGGATTATCTACTCTACTTATTCTAATTATTTTAAATCTTTTGTGCTGGATAGCTTTAATGACTTTAGAGAAATAAAGATAGAATTGATTAAGGACTAATCCTATCGGGATCTCTAGGATATAATACCACTTCTCTAACATTCAGAGTTCCTGTTAAAGACATGATTAATCTATCTAATCCCAAGCCGCATCCCGCATGTGGGGGCATTCCCCAATCAAATACCCTTAGATGCTGTGAAAAATTATTTGGATTCAAACCTTGTTCTTTTAATCTACTTCTAATTTTATCAGGATCATGTTGTCGAGAACCACCAGAAATTAATTCTAAATATCCAATTTGTAGATCAAAGGAATTTGATAGAAATGGATCTCGTTCATTCTCAAGAATATAAAAAGGTTTTAATTTCAGTGGCCATTCTGTTATAAAATAAAAACCCTGGTGTAACTGACCTAATTTTCGTAAGGACAAATCAGATAGATCGTCACCATATTCCACCTTTTGATCATTTTTCTTAAGTTCCTCAATACAGTTATTATAGGTTAATCTTTCAAACTTATTCTCCAATAATATATTTTGTACAAGATCATTTTCTTTAAGGTCAAGTAGACCAGTATTTTTGATACCAGTTATAATATTTTTTATCAATCGCTCCATTATTTCCATTATATCATGATAGTCTAAAAAAGCAGCTTCAATATCTACACTATAAAATTCCGTTAAATGTCTTACCGTATTAGAATTTTCTGCACGAAAATATGGTGCTATTTCAAAGACACGATCCATTGCCAATATCAATTGTTCTTTGTAAAGTTGAGGACTTTGAGCAAGATATGCTTTCCTCTTAAAATAATCAAACTCAAATAAATTTGCGCCTCCTTCACTTGCACTCCCAATTATCTTTGGTGTATTAACTTCAATAAATAACTCATCTCGTAAAGTTTTTCTTATAATTTCTAAAGCAATAGATCTTATAATAAACAAATTTGAAACATTTTCATTCCTCAAGTCTAATGCTCTTGCATCTAAACGTTTATCCAAAGCTGATTCTAATCTTCCAGTTGGATCAATTGGGAGAGGATGTTTTGCATAAAAAGTTTCTCCAATTTCTTCTAATCGTAACTCAACCTTCATTTCTTTTGATTTACTTTTTTGAATTTCACCAGATATTATAATTGAACTTTGTCTTGGAATCTCGTTTATTTGGGGAAATTTTTTAGGATTGACTATTACTTGAATAGGACCTGTTATATCCCTTATTACCAAAAAAATTATTTTTCCAATATCACGAATGTCTTCTATCCAACCAGCGACATTCACGTTCTGCCCAATAATGTCTTCGTTTAATTGTTTAGCGAAATGTGTTCTCTTCATTTTCTCTTCCAATTCATCTATATCTTGTATGGTTTATTTCTTGTTTTCCATGTTATAATTGATTAATCAGTATACTCTATAAGTAATTCTATATTTTTAATTTCTTTTGCAATTTTAGTAACATTATTCATATCAACTTTTTTATTTTGATTTTTCTTATTAGATACAATTATTTTTGTAAGTTTATTTCCATCAGGAAGCCAAACAAGATTAATTGATGAAATTTTAATAGGAAAAATTAAATTTTCAATAAATCTTCTCTCTGTTGCCCCACTTTCAACAAACCACACATTGTTGTTAAATTCTTTTTTTATCTTATTTAATAACTCATTATCTGAACGTAATGTGCTAATATCTGCTGTAGGCAATATCAATACTAATTTCTCTTCGATTTGATATGCTCCTACTAATGTGAACTTATCGATTATATTGTTTTTCTCAGCCAATCGAGTTAGTTTTATTGATGCCTCTATATCTCCTACTGAAAGATGGCCAGTTTTTAGTTTAGATTCACATTTTGAGCATAGAATTCCTGTTTTAGCATCAAAGGAACAAATAGGAGTTCTCAATATCTCTCAATTATTAATTCTAGCTGTTCTATATATATATAAATAAATAAAACTAAACTGCTTCCGGTTAAAAATATATTTATTCGAGCATGATAATTAATTAAATCTGTCAAAAAATAAGTTATCTATAAATGGTTTAAGTGTGTCTTACCTTTTACGTAATAAGATCCTTAAGGCAGTTGACAATGTCTCTCTTGAATTGCATAAAGGTGAATCACTTGGAATTGCGGGAGAATCAGGATGCGGTAAAAGCACATTAGTATCTGCAATAATGAGGAATTTATCACCTCCAGGAAAAATTACTGCAGGAAGGATTTATTTAGATGAATTAGAAATAACTAAATTGTCAGATAAGGAATTTGATTCAAAAATTAGATGGAAAAAGATCTCTATTATCTTTCAAGGAGCAATGAATACATTGGATCCTGTATATATAATAAAATCTCAAATTAAAGATATATTTCAAACTCATGGTCAAATATATGATAACAATAAAGTTGTTAAAATTATGGAGAATGTTGGATTGGACAAATCCGTCCTTGAAAAATATCCTCATGAGTTAAGTGGAGGGATGAAACAAAGAATTGTTATAGCTATGGCTTTAGTATTAGAACCGGATATCATCATTGCTGATGAGCCTACAACAGCGTTGGATGTACTTGTTCAGACACAAATAATTACATTATTAAAAAAACTTAAAGAAAAAGGAATTAGTATAATTTTGATTTCTCATGATCTTGCCTTAATTTCTGAATTAGTAGACAAAATAGGGATTATGTATGCTGGGAAAATCATAGAGTTCAATCTAACCAAAGAAATTATATTTTCTCCAAAACATCCATATACTCAACATTTAATATTTTCAACGCCTCAACTAGGAGATCCTTTTAGAGAAAAGGATATTAAATTTTGATGATAAAATACCTGTGATTGTTGTGAGGAAATAAATACCATAAATTAAATTGTCAAGATCGGTGAATTTGTAATACTAATCTTTTATTGATAAAAAATTTTTTAATGTAGATAGATTTTTCTGAAAAAATAAAATACTTACTGAAAGTCATGTAATGGCTTGTCTTTATGGTAAAAAATTTTTTTTTCTAATTCTGATAGGTGATTTTCTATTATGTGTGAATTAGCACATTTGTCATGCATAATACCTATACTACAAAATTCACATGATGTCACAAAAACCAATTCCTTAAATTTTCCTTTACAAAAGTCACATCTTTCAGAATCTAAATCATAATCTATTAATGGTTTTAACCAAGGCTCTCTCCATAATAATTGCATTATATAAAATGATTTGATTAAACATATATATTATTATGAATCATCCATGAGAACAATTCTTGAAGGAATATAAAAACCCTATCCCTACTGTGGATGCAATCATTCAAAACTCTAATTCTATTTTATTGGTTAAACGAAGTAAAGATCCATATAAAAACCAATTTGCATTACCAGGAGGTTTTGTAAATGAAGGCGAAACCATAGAAGAAGCTATAAAAAGAGAAGTCTATGAAGAAACATCATTAGAGGTTCATCCAATAGATATATTGGGAGTTTATTCTGATCCGAAAAGGGATCCAAGAGGACACATAATGACTGTTGTATTTATTGTATTAATTATTAGAGGAAATCCCAGTGCCGGAGATGATGCAAAGGAGATCTCATGGATTCCGATTGAAAAAATTAGTGATATCAAAATAGCATTTGATCACAAATTAGTTATACATGATTATTTACGATGGAAAAAAGAAGGGGGAACATATTGGACACAAAAACTCAGATAATTATCTATATTCTACATTCTGGCACTGTTAACTTAAGTTTATTTTACCTCTTTTGATAAATGGTATTTTATTTCTGATTGTTGTATTATACAAGTAGATCAATAGTCTTATCCAATTGTATACATATAATAGATACCGTTATTATTCTTCTTAACAATACATGGATAGTAAAGTAATCACCAACAGATTCAGTTTTATATTTGGAACATTGCATTACTTTGCTCAATCAGACTCTGGTCTAATGTAAAATGTAATCTATAATTTGGGTGCAAAAATTACATATTTGAGGATACCATTACTATTACCTGTGTAAACTGTTTGTATATCATATTTATCAATCAAAAGTTGAAATAAACGTCTCCAAACATGTCTTCTCTTCTCAAATATGCATTCCAAGGATAAATTAAGAATAGGTTTAATTATAATCTATAACCAATAATATAATTTCTAACCTAATAACACTTTGAACTGGTAATGAATACTATACTATCTTATTCTTTGTTATATTTAAGAGCCAAATCGTTATCCAATTCCACAGACCTAACTTTTCTTTCATCTTAAATTTTCCTAATAATAGCTTGCAAGTTGCTTAAACCTAAACAAACAAGAGATTA
>JAATVJ010000290.1 GCA_014523515.1 Nitrososphaerales archaeon TH1177
AGCAGAAAATGGATATATGCAATCAGAAAAAGATTGGAAAAATGTTGAAGTTACAGGTTATATAAAATTGAATAATAATAATATTCCATTATCTGAAGGCAGATTTACATGGTATAGCAGGGGAGGTCATCATACAGAGACTGAACCTTGTGAAGGAGTTGCATACAAAGGAGATATTTTCTTTTCAGGTGATACCCGATTTGCAAAGGAACAATGGCATATCAATTATTTTTTTACTGACATTAAAACAGATTTAAAACCTATCAAAGGAAAATGGATTGGTTATAAATTTGTATTATATAATACAGAAGATGAATCCAATCCGTCTAAGACAATAGTAAAAATGGAAAGTTGGATTGATTATAATAATAATGGAAAATGGGGAAAAATTAACGAATATATAGATAATGGAAAATGGGGAAATAAAGGCAAAAAATGTGATGGTAAAAAAGATCAGCTAATTACATGGGGAGGACCTATTGCAACATTTCGTTGGGATAAAGCAGATGATGTAGATTTTAAAAATTTCAGTGTTAGAGAAATTCAACCTTTGTAACTTTATCAGTTTCACTTTTTAAAAAGTATTCAAAATTTAATTTTTAAAGAAAGCTTAAATTTTGAATAGTATTGTTGCAATACTATTTTGCATATATCATGATTAAGGGAAAAACATTTAATATTACAAAAAAGAGCAATATAGGAAAATTAGTAAGTCTGATTTATTATTTAATTAATATTATCAAATACATAAATTTTTAATAAAGATAATACATATATTATATGGGAATGAAGTAATATATGCTGCTCCAGTCTGAGTTAAAACAATGAAGTACTCGCGACGAACTGACCCATATTGAATATTTTGTAATGAATATGATAAAATAATTTATACTATTATGTATAGTATTAACTGTTAAAAATGGAATTATCTTATGATTATCCACTATATAGACCACCTTCAGAAGCAAATTCTTTAATTTTTCAAGTAACATTAGGATGTTCATTCAATCAATGTTCATTTTGTGATATGTATAGATCTAAAAAATATGTAGAAAGATCATGGAAAGAAATCAAAATGGAAATAGATCTTTCTTCAAAATATTATCCTGAGACTAAAAGGATTTTTCTTGCCGACGGTGATGCATTGAATCTTCCTACAGAAAGATTAGTTCAAATATTAGAATATATCTATAAAAAATTTCCTTCTTTAGAAAGAGTATCCTCTTATGCTATGCCTAAAAATTTACTCCAAAAAACGGATTCTGAGTTAATGATTTTGAAGAATGCTGGCCTAAAAATGTTTTATGTAGGAATAGAAAGCGGAAGTGATATTATTTTAAGAAAAGTTACAAAAGGAGCTACATATAAAACTATTTTACAAAGTTGTAAAAAAGCTAAAAAAAGAGGTTATATTCTTTCATGTATGGTTATACTAGGTTTAGGTAGTGAAAAATATACCATGGAACATATTGAAGGTACAGCAAAGATAATTAGTGAAGTCTCTCCAGATTACGTTGGGGCATTAAATCTTCATTTAGATGAAGATCTTTATAATGAATTTATGACTAAATTTAATGAACCTTTTAAATTTTTAAATGATATACAGATATTAGATGAACTAGAACGGCTTATTTATAATATAAACCCATCTTCTCCCATAATATTTAGAGCTAATCATGCATCGAATGTCTATGCATTAAAAGGGATTTTACCTACTGACAAAGGAAAAATGTTGGAATTAATTAGGCAATTGAAAAATCATCCAGAAATGCTAAAACCAAAAATATTACGAAGATTTTAATAAATCTAAAAATTGAAGAATAAAGTATTTACAATATTTTCAATATTTTTTAATTATCTAAGTTTATTTCACTGGCTTGAACCTTAAAATTGCACCTATTTTACCAAGACTTGCTAGTTGCGCACCTTCTTCTGTTTTTCCAGATATCACTTCTAATCTTGAACCAACCATTATAGATATCTCTTCCAAATATTCTATAATATCTTGTTCTATTGATTCTAAATCTTGACCTGCACAATTTGGACAAGGATTTGATATTAAATCCTGTTTCGTATATACTAATTCGTTTCTATCAATAAATTTTTCTTGAATATGTTGACATTTATTACATTTAATTTCTAATCTAATAAAGGTAATATCATCAGTTACCAGAACTAAATCTGCATATCCATTTTTTAATGCATCTATAACTTCAAAAATTCCATATATTCCAAGTCCTTTTCCAGTATAGACCTCACCGATAAAATTCTTAATAATTTTTTTTTCTTCCATCAATCTATAATCTGCCATTATTCCTTGTTCGTTAACTTTGTCTATAATCTCTCGTACACCCTCACTTCCAGAATAAGAAGAATCTAAAACTGCAATAACATTATTTTGTAATCTATAATCTAGATATTCCTCCTTAAGAAAGCCATCTTTTGTAGGTCCTGGACCTCCAACAATTATTCCTTTTACGTCATATTCATCAATAAAGATTTTTTTTGCATAATCAGCAACTCTATGATAATATTCATTTAATTCATTGTCTCGGAGTCTTTCGAATCTTCTAGCAGACTGACCACCCTGTCTGTGTTTTCCTGCCACACCAGATGTCAAAGACTCAACTACTTCCCACCTATCACCGGTTAGTATCCCCAAACCAGCCTCTTGTGTATCTAATGATAATATACCTATTACTTTGTCATCTTTCATCATGTCTTTAAGATGATCAATCCAAAAATGATCATCACATCTATAGAGATTAATCTGAATAGGTTTTGGAGGTACAACAGAATAGATTTCTATCTTTTCTGTTCCTATTCCTTTTCCCGTAGGAATAGCGCCACAGAAAATAACCAGACCGTTGTCAGGCGGCTCTTTATATAATTTAAGATATTCTATAGTTCTACTTAATGCATCTTGCACATGGGTCCTAGTCAAATCAGATTTGATATTAGACGCGGTTCCTGCTTCATTTTTCAATTGAGATATTATATCATATATTGGTCTTCTTGGTGGAATATAAACAGTCACAAGTTCTGTTCCATGGCCGCTTATATTTCCAAGTTTATTAATCATTTTATTTAATTTGTAACGTCTAACAGAATCCCATTTACTTTGTTTATCTTGAGAAGATGACATATAACAGAAAAGATTTTTCTCATTCAGACTATTTTATTGTTATTATAATCGATTTTTAAAAGTTTGAAATGTATTAAACTATATTTATATTGATATAATCTGGTATTTCTATTTCCTTAGCTTTCATTTTTTATTTTACGTATTTATAGATTATAAATATCAAAGTTGTATTTACTTTTATAATGCTGCCAGGTTTAGAATACATTAAACAAACTAGGTTGAAATTAGGAATTACTCAAAGGAAACTAGCATCTTTAACTGGAATAAGTACATCAATGATCAATCAAATTGAAACAGGAAGATGCAAACCTAGTTATGATACTGCAAAGAAAATTTTTGAAATTTTAAGTACTTTGGAAGGCAAATCATCAAAAAAAGCAGGTGATATTTGTAGTCGTAATATAATATTTGCACAGAAAGATGATATACTCTATAGTGTAGTTGAAAAAATGAGACTACATTTTGTTAGTCAGGTCCCTATTTTTGAAGGTCAAAAAATTGTTGGAATTGTTTCTGAAGATAGTTTAGCAAAGAGAATGGTAGAAAATGATGAAAAAAACCTTAAAAATATTACTATTGATACAGTTATGGAACCTTCACCACCTTTAGTAGATTCTGGCACTCCTGCTAAGGCATTAGTCCCTTTAATAAGATTTGCAAAATGTATTTTAGTTACTGAAAAAGGCAATGTAATTGGAATAATAACTACAACGGATATATTGAAAATGGTAGAATAATATCTAAAAATTATCGGAAATTGTTTAAAGTTTCTCTAACCCAATACAACAATCAGCACATCCTATGCATTTATCACATAAATTCAAGCTTGTAGATTCATGAAGTATTGTTCCGCATAATGCACATTCTTTTTTACCCATTATAAAGATAAAAAGTATAAAGATATTTAAATTATACTTAAATAATTCTGAGGCATGTACAATTACTTTTGAATTCTTATTGTAATTACTATATTTATTATAAATTCTAGATAAAAAAGGTTTTATTCGTTACAAAATCATAAACTAGAATAGTTTTTTCTTTTTTTTTCTTAAGGACATATTATTTAAATCTTTAACTGATATCATGAATTAAAAATCTGATTGAGAAAGTGTATTGGTTTAAGTTATAACTAATATCCATGAATATTTTGATGGCAATTATTAATCCAAATGGAGCTGGCAAAAGTGATGTTTAAGGTTATGAACATAAAACATCACAAAATATATCAAATACAGCTTCAGTATTTAAATCATATTCAATTTGATTAAATAACTGAATTAGCTGAATTGAAACTTCATTCTCAACATTTTCTTCAATTACAGAAATCAATGAGTCTAAATCAATGTTTCCTGTACTAGATATGTCTTTGCACTTTGCGCATTTTGAATTTAAATAAAGTGATGTAGGTTGATCTAACTGTTCACCATGATCGTTATGATATTCAAAATTATCATTTTGAATATCAGGCTCTATCTTTCCATATTTAAGAGGGTTTTGAACCAAGTAATCAGTATATACTTTGTAATCTCCCTCTTTGTATCTAATTTTTTCGTTCTTTTCACCGTATGCGAACAACTCATCTTTGAATAATAACTGGTTTAATATTGAAATAACATTTATTACAATAATCATTAGAAACAAAACGATAATATCTTTTGATTTATGCATGAGGTTCTTTTTATATTAAAATATATTTAGAATAGGATTCTATTTAGAATTACATTTTAGTAATATTTTTTTAGTGTTAATATTACTTTACCAAATCCTAAAAAATTTTCTCAATATTTGATAGAAATCATTAACTATATAGTTAAAAAAATCAGTTAATTCTTAATTATAATAAAGAGGATAAATATGGCTTAATCTAAATACAAAAAATTGAAGTTGTATTCAGATTAATTAGATACTTTAAGATTATTTGAAAAAAAATTATTTTTAATGTATAATTATAACCTGAATTGGAATAGATTCTGTTTTTATAGCTTCTTACCTCAATGAAAATTCTGAAGATAAAGTAGTATTAATCTATTATAAAGAAGAATAATATCTTTATATAATATTTTTTTTTGAAAGTTTTTTTGATAAATTATTAAAGTCATAATACAAATATCTAATGAAGTCTAGAAGAATATGATTAAGATAAGTTTAATTACAATTATTATATTTTTGGTAACGACCATTTTTACTATACAATTTAACTATTCTCAAGAAGATGGCAATTCTGGTAATTTTGAAAATATTCCAGATAATTCTCCGCAAATCAAGCCTAAGGTAGATGTTGAGATTGAAGGAACTGCAAATAATGATAAAATTAGAGGAGGTACTGGGGATGATAAGATAACGGGTGATGGAGGTTATGATACATTAGAAGGAGGAGATGGAAAAGATAAGATAGAAGGTGGAGAAGGAGATGATAAAATCAAAGGAGGAAAAGGAGATGATAAAATCAAAGGAGGAAAAGGAGATGACAAGTTAGAAGGTAATCAAGATAATGATCGAGTCGAAGGAGGTGAAGGAAATGATTCATTGAAGGGTGGTAAAGGAAACGATGAGATTCAAGGAGGTATAGGCAATGATAAACTTGAAGGAGGAGAAAACATCGATGAGATGGAAGGAGGAGAAGGAGCAGATAATTTTATTTGCGATAGTTTGGATGAGTTAATAGACTTTGATTCCCAAGAAGGAGATACAATCTCTGGCCAATGTACATTTGAAGATGAATCAGCTCTTAATAATCAGGAAAATACGCTTCCTCAAGCAAGTAATCCATAACCATTCAAAATTTTCTATTTTTAATTCTTTGAACTTAATTTTTCAGTCTGTTTAGTCAAGATAATAATTTTTATTAATATAATAAAATCATTATAAAAAGTATTTATTTTAGATATTTTTTATAATTATTTTCTATATTCTATAAATAATGCTATAATTTGTAAAAATGAAGTTCAATTTACCATTTATAATCCAAATAGAATTTTTTAAGATAATGCATAAAAATAATAAGAAAAATGCCAATTTTATAACCAGAAATAGGATACATATGTTTTTTTTTGAAAAGACTTATTAATAATGAGAACAATAGTAAGATATGTGTGGAATAGGCGGACTAATCAGCAAAGATTCTACTAATGTAATACCTCTTACTAAATCGATGATGATATCTATGAACAAAAGAGGCCCTGATGGAACTGGTCTATTGATAGATAATAGAGTTTATCAATATGATACACCTGAAAAAATACTGTGTAATGGTTCTGATACTAATACTAAACTAGCTTTAGGTCACATACGCCTTGCCATAGTAGGTGAGAGAAATTATATTCAACCTTTCAAGAGTTGTGATGGCAGATTAGTAATGGAACATAATGGAGAAATTTATAATTATAAAATGCTTAGAGAAAAATTAAAAAAAGAACACAAGTTCATATCAAATACTGATAGTGAAGTTATTATCCATTTGCTTGAACATTATTATAAAGAAACTGGATTTTCTGATCTTTTAAAAGCAATAAGGAAAACAGTGGCAGATTTAGATGGCATATATGCTCTTGCTATAAAAGATCAAAAAGAAGACAAAATTTACCTAGTTAGAGATAGATTGGGAATAAGACAGATATACTATGGCCAGAATGATAAAGTTATAGGTTTTGCTTCAGAACGTAAAGGTCTTTGGCAGATAGGTATTAAAGAACCTACAATTTCACTATTGCCTGGTCATTGTGTAATTTTATCAGATAAAATATCTACTCCCATTAAAATATCTGAGCCGCCTATTAACTACAGTAACGAACCTACTTTTTCCAATTTGGAAGATGCAATATTATCCTACAAAACTGCTTTGTATAATTCTATCAAGAAGAGATCACAGGATCTTTCTAGAATTGGAATAATTTTTTCAGGAGGAATCGATAGTGTACTTATTGCGAAAATTACAAAAGAATTGGTTCCTAACGTTACCTGTTATACTAGTGGAATAGCAGGTTCTGATGATATAAAATTTTCGAAGGTTATTGCAGATGAATTGGATTTGGATCTAAAAATCAATGAATTAGATGTAAAAGATATTGAAAATATGCTACCCAATATCTTAAATATAATTGAAACTAATAATAGTACTCAAGCAGAAGTTTCTATTCCTATTTTTGGAGCATTGAAGTTAGCAGCTAAGGATGGTCTCAGGGTTGTATTTACAGGTCAAGGTGCAGATGAGTTATTTGGAGGATATTCATGGTATGTAAAGATTTTTTCCAAATACGGTTATAAAAAATTGAAAGAATATATGATACAAGATTTGCTGTTGCTATACAAAGAAACCCTTGAAAGAGAAGATAAAATATCTATGGCAAATAGTATTGAAATGAGAGAACCATTTTTAGATTCAGAAGTAGTAAAAACTGCTACTAGCATTAATATGAATCTAAATATAGTCAATAATAATGATAGTTTCGGAAAACGTGTACATCGAGAATTAGCAATACGAGTAGGAATACCTAAGTATATTGCATATAGAGAAAAGCAAGCTGCACAACACGGTGCAGGAATTCACGGAATCTTAACAAAAATTGCAGAAAAAAATGGGTTTAATAAAAAAATGGTAACAAAGGAATATATAGCAGATATTGCAAAAAGAGAAAAACTAGGTAGCTCTGAACGCTACGGTTATTTATTTGATGACAAAATTTCTTGGAATTCTGCAACATGGGTTCAATTATATCTAGACAAACTGACTACTAACAGGAATCAAATCGCATGTGAAATAAAAAGATAAAAAATATTATTAAAATTTTTAGAAAAGAATATGTTCATCTGACTTGTTCCTAAAAGTCAGATGAAAAGCGACATTATGACATATCAACCTGCTCTATTAGTAATAGATGTACAAAATGGTTTTATGAGTAAAGGTGGGTCTTATGATCTTCTGGGGATGAAAATATCAAACTATCAACAAATCATTCCTAAATTAAAAGAATTAATATCAATATGTAGAACATATAATGTTCCTATATTTTATACACAAGCAGTTAGAGAATCATCTGGAATAGATCTTTTAACTAAAACACACAGAATTCTCCCTAAATCAAGAGAAGAAAGAATAAAAAAGAGACCAATTTGTGTAAGAGGAACGTGGGATGCTAAAATTGTTGACGAAATAAAACCAACCAGCAAAGATCATGTTGTTATCAAAAGAAGAGATTCAGCCTTTCAAGACACAGAAACAGAAGTTTGGTTAAACAGTCTAAAAGTAAATACATTAATCTTTTGTGGGATAGATACATCAATTTGTGTTGAAACATCACTTAGAGATGGTTTTAATAAAGGCTATGATGTAATTCTTATTTCTGACGCTACCGCTTCAGCCAATATTAGACATTATAAAACTACAATAGAACATGTTAAAGAATATTATGGCTTAGTAATGAAGGTTAAAGAAATTAAGGAAGTACTAGAGGCAAAGAAGAATGGATTGTATTTGGATAAGATTAAAATGATAAGAGAAAAGAAGAATTTGCTCGAACCAGAGCCTAATTAATTAAATAACTAGAAAAAGTAAAAATCTTTAGAATGGAGAAAAAGTTTAAACCAATTAGTAATACAAAATTAGAAATAAAAATTAGTGTTGATGGCCACAGCCACAACCACCTATTTGACTTCCTCCTTCACTTTCTTTCTCTAAACAAGAGGGACACTTAGTCATATCTGTTTCTGACATGAATGCTGTACCGCATGAGGTACATTTTAATTTTTGAATTCCTTCCATAAAGAAGGATATCAATACATCCTTATTAAAACTTTAACTATCTAATACAAATATCATGCTTACAACATTATAATCGATGTTTTAATTGACTTTTTATATTATACTAGAGAATTTTAATATGATCGTGACATTATTAGATGAATAAACTTAAAAAATTTATAAGCATCAATATTTTTAATATTTTAAAAGTTTAAATTCAATAAAAAAGTGATTTTATTAAATGAGAGCAATAATAAACAATTATACATTAATAACATTATATTTAAAATAATAATATATTATAACGCTTGAATATTGATAAAAAGGGTATTAGGGTTTTAGCCATAGCCGAAAGTTTTAGAAAAGAAAAAACTAAATCAATTTTAACAGGTATTGTAATGAGAAAAGATCTGATCATTGACGGTATAATTTTTGGTAGTGCAACAATTGGAGGAGATGATGCTACACAAAATATTATTAAGATGTATAAAAGTTTACAAAGAAATGATATTAATTTTCTATTATTAGATGGCTTGATTATAAGTATGTATAATATTATAGATGGAAAAACAATACAAGACAATATAGGTATTCCTGTTATAGCGATCACATTTAAGAATTCTCAGGGAATAGAATATTCTATTAAAAAACATTTTCCTTCTAATTATAACAATAAATTAGACAATCTAAAAAAACTCGGAAAAAGAAATTTTGTATTACTTAAAACTGATAAATTTTTATTGATACGAAACTGGGGCATAAAACTTGATGATGCAATTAAACTTTTAAATTCATTTCTAATTCAAGGATCTATTCCAGAACCGATTAAATTAGCAAAAATGATTTCACGTGCTTATCTAAATACAATATATGATAATAATGGAAATAGAATAGGATGAGAGACCTTACTTTCTTTTTGTTATTTAAA
>JAATVJ010000291.1 GCA_014523515.1 Nitrososphaerales archaeon TH1177
AGTCGAATCTTTCTCATGAATTAAATTAAATTTTGTTTGTAGTTCTATTTTTATTATACACTTCCTAGCAGATTACTAGAAAGTGTTACCCATGTCAGTAAATGAAATTGTAACCTATGTTAGTAAGTACAACAACAATAACGCTATTAGAATCTGATAAGATGAATCCTGTACTTGTTTGAGAATGGAACACAGGTTACATTATTCACCTTATGAAAAGAGTATAATTGAAAGAGCCATTGAATATGTAAAGGATAGAACAGAACAATTTGATGATTGTTATCCTTGCAGGAAATTTGACTATACACTCTCACATGTCCACAATTGGATTCAATTATTTGTATTTATGCACAATGGTATCAGAAGATCTCATCTAAAATTTAGATTATTGATGTATCTTTTAGGAGATGATGTAAGTAATTAACTTAACACCAGCCCTATTTAGAGCTAAAAATTGTTATATATATCCTTTTCAAATATTTATTATAGTGAGCTTTGAATCTGTTTCTCCTAAAAAATTGGCTTTAATCTTTGGTATTGCAGCAGTTGCAATAATATTAGCTTTATTGGGGTCATCTGCAAAAAACCTCTTAAGTGGAAGTATAACAGATGAAGCAATAGTAAAAATCAAGCAAGAAGGTAATTGTATAGTAGAGGGAGCAGATGAAATCCCCCGAATGATAACCGATTGTCCTTATAATCTAAATGACACGATTCTGATAACTTTTAAAGAAAAACAACCAACTATCGAAAAACATGAAATCAAACAATAATTTATACAATAATATTTATTTACAATAAAATAAAAAATTACAAATCATTATTGTTAATAGAATTAATTAATGAATATTATAAAATTAATTGTACCATATAGGAGCATCATTGTCTAACTGAAACCAATCCAATATTGGTTACCCGAGATATAAATGGAAATAAAATTTATCAATACATTTTAAAAAACCTATTAAATCTTTCTAAAATAATAAAAATCTATTTTAATATTTGGTATATTATATATATACATTGTGAGAGTCATAGGGCAATTATATTTATTTTATTATTCATTTTTTTTTCTCTTTGTATGTGGATGTATTATAACATCACTTACTTTATTTTCCTTTGTCGATAATCAATTTTATGCTTTTGCTCATCTTAATGGAACCAGAATACAAGAACTAACAGATAATAGTGATGGTATTAAAATTCAGTTTAACTATGAGCCAGAAAAACCTATTATCGATACTTTTACAAAACTTTACTTTAGCGTTCAAGATTTGGAAGGAAATCATATTAAAGATGTGAAAGCATCAGTAATAGTAACAAATGGACAACGACTTTTCAAGTTTCAAAATATAACTGCTGCAAATGGAGATTTTAATGTAGAATATATTTTTCCTGATGATGGAACACATCAAGTCATTACAAGGATTGATACAAAAAATAGTATAATTCCAGCATCATTTAGTGTATTTGTTCCACATCAAGCTCCTCCAAGTATGTTGAATCCATTTCCGCTTCCACCTGATGGACAATACAGTTTAGGTATAATAATAAGTATTATACTTGTAATAGCAATTCCGATAATAGCAGTCATATCATTGATTATTGTGATTAAAAAGCATTAGTAAAAATTTGAATCTTAATTATTTTTTATAAAGGGTTTTATTAGTGATATAATTTTGCTTCATTTGTGAACTACAAAATTGTGTCAAATCAGTTGGATATCCCCTTTGAATGCTAATCAATCAGGTTAATAATATACTTTTGATGAGTATGAAATAAAAGAAATGAATCGCAAAGAAAGGCCCACTAAGTTAAAAGATACTCTGGAAAAGATTAATATAGATTATCAAATAAAAATAATGCAGTTCTTTTATTAGAATTTCCACCTTATCTGAAGAAAGTCAGATCATCTCATAGATATCAAATGATGTTCTGAAAATTCTATAAAGGTTTAGAATTTATAATTCTCGATTTGTAACATGAAAAAAAGGAGCAGATATTAGATTTCTAAATATTATGAAAAAAGTAAAAGAATTCAATTGCGTTGCTTTTTGTCATCATATTTTGCTTTACATCTTTCTATGCCATATATAGTCGTGATTTATTGTTATGATAACTAATTCAAATTTATTACTGCAGTATTTGATCAAGGTTTAAGATGAATGCAACACAGAACCTCAAGAATGATCATATTACGATCAGAAGAGTCAAAGAGATTGCTCAAAAATGTTCAAACAAATTATATGCAAACCAATATGTACCAATAGAGGATATAGAAATTATTTCTGTAATAATAGAAGAATTCGTAGATCATTTCCATCATGGAAAGGAAGAGAAAGCATATTTTCCAGATACAAAAGATAAGAATGGATTTGCAGAAGATGTTCGAAAATTCTTAATTGAACATGAATTAGGAAGAAGAATAGCAATTATGTTAAGGAGAGAATTAAATGAAATGAAAAAGAAGATGAAAGAAACATCACCGGATACAAATAAACATGATAATACAATCCTAGAGCCAGTAGCCAGATTCTTAAAATCATATGCAGTGTTTATCGATGAGCATACAGGGAAAGAGAATAAATTCTTTGATCTAATAGATGAAAGAAAAGTAATATCAAAAAAGGAAGATGAAATGTTATTGAAACATTATGAGATATGCAAGAATCAAGCTGGGGGAGAAGCAAGAATGCAAGAAATGATAATACTTATTGAATACTTGGAAGAAAGAGAATGGATGAAAAATAAATAAATATAAATAATAAATGAAAAAAAGGCCTATTAAATTAAATGAGCACAAGATTAAGGCAGTATGGGATATGACGTTGTTACATTTTCTTTGATTTTTATAAATATAGTTTGAAAATAAAGAAAATTATTATTGTGTCTATATAGTTTTTTATTTAACTCAAGTAATTCTCCTATAATTTTTATTGCAGGATAAAGGAGTTTTATTGCTATAACTTTATTTGCTCCTTCTTTTTTTTAAAGAATCTGCTAGGAAAGTAAATGTCCATGAGCAACTCTTTATTATTATATTTTAATTTTTGTGACACAATATAAAAATTTAGGAAATATCTTTTCCTATAATTTCTATCTTTTTATCGCCTTTTGGAATAAATACTGAGATTTCTCTTGTTATGTCTTTTTGTTGTTGTTGTAAGTCACTGTCACCTATTTTCATTGGTTGTGGTGTTTCTTTGAATTCTGTTTTTACTCCATCTATCAAGACTGTTAATTTAGCATCTGTTACATTTTCTACTTCAGCAATAGAATCTAAAACTGTTTTTGGTATTTTTATTTGTAAATTTCCTCCATCTGGCGATGTTACATGCATTGATATATTTTTATTTTCACTGTCTAGAATAGCAACTGATGTTAAATTATAATTTTCTCCACCAGCAGCAG
>JAATVJ010000292.1 GCA_014523515.1 Nitrososphaerales archaeon TH1177
ATAACTTATGTATTACGAGAACAAAAATATAAACAATATTCCAGAAAAACACTATTACCTAGTCTTCTGAATTTGCTCCTACTAATGGTGATGGGCGGTATGTTTTTATTATTACTAGTAAGATAATTTCCTCTAATTGCTGAATAATTTGTTGAGAATATAATATTAACTAGAAAAAAAGTGTCCAGTTTCATCCTATGGCCATAGCCCCATCTATTAGTTGTACTCATAGGCTATGGCTTTTTTACAATTATTAATAACATACAGGTAAGTTAAATTAAAAAATACAATAAAAAATAAAAGTTAAAAGGGTAGAATCTATTAATAATTATTAGACTGTTTAGATATGTTCCCGATAAAAAGAATAGAGAAGATTCATCAAGAACTCAATCATTACTACTTACAAGTTATTGCTTTTCAAGATAAAGATTCACAATACCAGGATATTGTGGCTAAATTCTCCAAGAATCTATCAGAATTAGAAGATATTATTGAAGATATGAGAAAGTACAATAACAAAAATAACCCATTAATCAATGTAAATAAATAAATAAACTAAACCAAATAATCAAACCATTTTTATTAACAAAATTTTTAAATGTTATAATTCCTTAATGTAACTGCAAAATAATCCTCAACAACAGTAGCAAGAAGGACATAAGATTCTCAAAACAAAACAAGTCATAGTCTTATTGTCTAATCAATCATCTCGATTCATCTCTTTATCTATTTAATTCAGACTTTGACAAAAACAATTAAGATATACTTCAAAGCAGAAAATGAGAATTTCAAAAATTGCAATAATAACTTAATAATAAGAATAATTTTATCAACACATATCATAAAATGAGAATAATTCACTCTAATTAATACTATCAATCATAGTAAGGATTCTCGTCAAATTTTCAAAGTTTATCAAACTCATTATCATTATTATTCGGTTTATTCATCTTTGAAATTGTAAATTGATCTATTATGTTATTTTGATAATCTACATAATAATAGTGAGGTAATTTGCTTTCATTTGCATAGAAAGTGCCTTTTATAGTTTTACCATTAATATCTATATTTAGAAATCCAAAATGTTTATCATCCTGTTTTGCAACAAAAGGCGCTTGCTGTTTAATTTCATAAAGAGATCTTCCAGCAGTACCAGTTATTAGGTAAATTTGTCCTAGATGATCTCCATTATAATAAGTTTGATTTCTATCTATTATTATTGGATTAGAACTATCAGCATTATTATTATATTCTAGTGGAAAAGTCCTCTGATAGTTGTGATTGTCACTACTAAATACCAAATCAACACCATATTTGTCAAAAAGAAGATGAAAAACATCTCGAATAGTAGAATCAGCAGGATGGTATGAGGGTGAAGTATAGAATGGTCTAGATTCAACAACAAATATCCAATCTATTTTTGGATTGGTAGAAGCATTTCTTAAATCTTGTTCGATGAATCTATATTGATCAGAAGTAGAACCATAATCAATATGTGGATCTATGACAGAAAAATGTACATTATTCATATCAAAAGAATAATATGTTTTTGTTAAATTCAAAGGTTTCAGATATTGATTAATTATACCTATTGCCCCACCATTAGTATCACTATATTCATGATCTCCCATGGCTATCTTCATCTTTGATTTAAATGGCTTTATTATTTCAAACCAACAACTTGCAGATTCATCATAACTTAGATCTCCTGCTGCAATTACAAGTTCAGGATTCTTTTTTTGAATATTTTTTGCTGTTTTTTTAGTATCTTCTGTACATCCCCAATCTGCAGCAACTGCAATATTAAAATTATTATCATCATTCTTCTTGTCTATTTGTAAAGATTTATTGGTATACAGAGGTATTATACTACTACTACCAATATCATTTTCTTTGAAATCTAAATAAACAACTTGTCCTGTTTTATTAAAAGTATCATTAGTATAAATTTGCGATACTTCTTCATCTGTTAATCCTCTATTCCATACTCTTACTTCATCTATATAACCAGTAAAATATCTATCCTTATCTAAGGAGTTTGCTCCAATCCGTAAAGGTTCTTTTCCAGTAATATCAGGTATTGCTCCATTAGTATTTTTAGTAGATATTTGTTTTTCTCCATCTATATCTAATCGTAATAAAGAACCATCATAAGATAACAAAATAAAATGCCATTTTCCATCATTATATCTTGTAGTAGAATTGACTTGAAAGTTTTCTCCAGATTCAGTTTCGAATCCTCCAGAAATTGTCCCATCTGTAGAGAACCAAATACCATAATTCATATTATCTCCTTCTTTCTCAGAATTAAATCCTCCTTTATTTACTAAATGAGCAGCTTCATATACAATAGATTGATTGGTTTTAATCCATGATGCAATAGCAAAATTATTTAGAGTTAGTCTATCATCATGTGGTATATCTTTGAATATGGTTCCATCTAATAATAAAAAAGATTCAAATTTGTAGGATAATAATGTTGTATCATTAGTAATCTTAAAATCACTAGAATTATTATTAATACTACTACTGCTATTACTGTAATTTTCAGCATAAATAGAATTGATTGCTAACAATGATAAAATAATTAAGGTTATGAGAGGAAATATCTTTAACACAGATTCTTTATTTTTACAAACTTAATAAAAGATATACCCAATTTATCGCTATAGAAAATGTATTTTTATGCTTATACAGTAACGTTTTATTTGAGTAGAAATAGTGTAGTAATTACAATTTTTTCAAATAAATTTATCTTTTATAAAAAATTTATTCATATTTATATTTATTCCATTTAGTAATAAATTTTCTTTTGATATTTTCAGTTAAGCTAGAATCATTTATTTTCATTAGATCTATTGCGTAATTAGCTACCATGTAAAATATTACATATTTGATCTAAGATAAAAGAGAATAATGTTATTAAATTTATAAAATTTATAAAAATTAATTTAATTTTCAGAATATTTTGATTCCTTCCTAATTACGCAAAAGATCTATTGTATCATCGAGTTTTTATATTCTAAAAATTGTCATAGTCTAAACTAGATGACCCAATGTGTGAAAGTATATGGATGGAATGTTTAGACTATGACATTATTAGCCATTGGTCGAGATTATGTAGGTAAGTTCTATAGTTAATTAAATTAAATACATATTTATTTATTTTCGGTTCTATTGATTCTAAAGCTACTGCAAAATGGGTATTATATGATAAACCTCTTACATCCAGTTTTGACAAAAATGAGCTATGAGAAATAGATTATGATAAAGGTCGTGCTATTTGTAATATTATTTATAAAATTAATCTTGATAAGATTATAATAGCATTCTAAATAAATTTTAATTCATGACTTTATTTTTATATATTTGCTCTTGGAATTAAATAATGGTAAATTGTTTTTGATAAATTATAATAATTATTAAATGTTTATCTCTTAAACAACCTTTCGCAGACTTGCTAGCTCTTGGAGAAAAGACGACAGAATTAAGAAAATGGAATACCAAATTTAGAGGTAAATTTCTTATTCATGCTTCAAAAAATATGGATATAGAAGCTTGCGAAAGACTAGATATTGATATTGATAAGCTTACAAAAGGTACAATAATTGGTTCTGCTTTTTTATATGATGTTAAAGAGTATCAAAATCAACAAGAGTTTAACAAGGATAAACAAAAACATTTTTCTATTATTAGTAAATATTTTGATGGATACAAATACAGTTTCTTAGTTAAAGATGCTAGAATGTTTAAAACATCAATTCCTTATTCTGGTAAATTAGGATTCTTTAATGTTGATGATTCTATAATAAATAATAATTTGAAATTATAAACTTTTGATACATTCTCATAAAAATTAGATTATAAGATTAGTAGATTTATGTTTCAATAAAGTAGTAAATTATAATAGAGAAATAACGAAATATTTATATTCTAACTTTTTAATTCTTTATATTTTATAATTCAAATTAAAATGGTGAAAAAGGATTTTCACAATTCATCTTTTGTATTGTCCGTAATCAAATATCATAATATTGATATTTTCTATATCTGATAAAAAGTAAATCTTAAATATTATCTTCTTTATTGCTTTAACTTAGACTCTTTTGCACTGCTATCGGTATACTCTCATCTAAAATTTAATTAAGAATTATTCATTGTAAATCATCAACAAATTATGTTTCTATATATTATTGGCAAAAACATGATATTACTCCCTCTAATGTTCCTCTTACATTTTGGGCAATTTCAACTTTAGGAGATGGTTTAAATTCAATGAGATAAGAACCATATATCTCACATCCTTTTAATTCACCTTCTACAATCTGTCCTATTATTCTCCCTTCCATTCTACCTTTTGTGTCACATGTTATACATTCTTTTAATGGATTTCTATATTTGCCAGCGTTAGCTATGCCTGTCAGTTCTCCAATTGCTCTAAACGGAAATCCTGAACCTGGGAATAACCATTCAAATTCTCTACCATGAATTCCTCTTCCTAAACCATCATTAACTAAAGCGTGTATTAGCTTTTCTACAATTATTACTCCATCAATTTTTTATATTTCTGAATCACATTCCTTATTTGATTTAAAATAAAATTTTAAACGATGTATAGTCTCAAATGTTTCACATTCTAAATTCTTACATGGCACTAACGATGAATCAAGTAAATGCATATCATTTGCATCTTCCTCTTATATTTTTTGAAAATTCATATAAACAAATAGATTTACCAAATTCTGTTGAATTAAACTCATAGTATAAGTATGAACTTGATATTAATAAAGAAGTTGATGGTTTTAAGATACTAGTATACAGTTTTCTACCTATAGAGAATATATTAGTAGTATCTGTATATTCTATTAGGTTAAGAATGAAATTACATGTAATTGAACTTTTTGGTCATGTTCCATAATTATTCTAGATAAATTCTTCAATTTTGGCTTAAGTTTTATTACCAAAGAAAAAAATTTAAATAATTGCCTTTGTTCTATAATATTAGAATCTTATTTGTGAATCACTATTTTTCTTGCTACATTAATGTATGATTAGTTAAGTTCAACATTATGTTTCTCCTTTCCAGATA
>JAATVJ010000293.1 GCA_014523515.1 Nitrososphaerales archaeon TH1177
GTACAGAAAGTGCAATAGCTGGCGTAGGAGAAACAACAGAAGGTACAGAAAGTGTAATAGCTGGCGTAGGAGAAACAACAGAAGGTACAGAAAGTGTAATAGCTGGCGTAGGAGAAACAACAGAAGGATCAGTAGCTGTTACAGACAGTGCCCTAACTAATGTTACAGAAGGTACAGAAAGTGCAATAGCTGGCGTAGGAGAAACAACAGAAGAATCAGTAGCTGTTACAGAAAGTGCAGCAACTAATGCTACAGAAGATGCAAAACAAAAGATAGAAGAAGCAATGTCTGATACAGAAAGTGCCCTAATTAATGCTACAGAAGATGCAAAACAAAAGATAGAAGAAGCAATGTCTGATAGAGAAAGTGCAATAACTGAAACACCAGAGACAGCACCTCCTGCTCAACCTGAAGGCGCTCAAGATAAGCCAGGGCTTACGTTGTTTGAAGCTGATGAATTCAATAAAATGAAAGAGGCAGCACCTCCTGCTCAACCTGAAGCTACTCAAGAGGCAGCACCTCCTGCTCAACCTGAAGCTACTCAAGAGGCAGCACCTCCTGCTCAACCTGAAGGTACAGAAAGACCTTCTGAAGAACCTAAAGAAAATGGTGGCAATTTCCTAGATCAGATATTTGGAGGGATAACAAATCTCTTTAAATAATTTTTATGATTTGTAATCAATATCCTTGAATCAGAATATACAAATTGCAAAAGAGTTTCACGAAATTACAAAACATTCCCCTATAAGTATATATTCTAATCGTCATTATCTGGATTGGGAAAATAAACCCTTTCCTTTTAAAATATATTTGAATAAACAAAAAGTGAATTTACCATCTACTTTTCCCTATCCAATGGAAGATTCTATTGTATGTTTGAAAAAAAGAATAGATCCGAATCTATCTAAACAGAACCAAATAGACCTGAAAATCTTATCCCAAATACTTTTCTTTTCTGCTGGAATTACACGAAAAGTGAATTTTAATAATAATGTATACTATATGAGAGCCGCATCAGCCACTGGTGCTTTATACCCAATTGAAATTTATTTAATTTGTCAAAAGATACAAAACTTCGATGCAGGTGTCTATCATTTTTGTCCAGCAGATTTTACTCTAACACAGTTAAGAAAAGGAGATTTTAGATCAATACTATTTACAGCTACAGGAAATAATAATAAAGTAATTCAAGCTCCAATTACACTAATTTTTACTTCAATAGCGTGGAGAAATTCATGGAAATATCAAACACGTTCATATCGACATTGGTTTTGGGATGCAGGTGTAATTCTAGCTAACTTTCTGGCTTTATGTAACAACAATCTTTTATCTTCGCAAATTATTCTAGGATATCACGATGAATTAGTTAATAGATTACTTGGATTACAGAATCAAAAAGAAGCTGCTATAGCCTTAGCTACAATTGAAAGTTATTACAAGTATAATGATTCTAATCAGTTTGATTACAATCAACAGCTTTCAACTCTAAAATGTGAAACCAAACCAATCTCAAAATATGAAGAAACCATTTATCCTGATATATGGAAAATTCATGAATCTTCTTATCTTAATAGCTCAATAGAAATAACAAATTGGACTTCAATGAAAAATAAAGGAAACCTGAATTCATACAATAAAAAAAAAATTTATCATGATGTTGTAAATATTATTAGTGAATATAATATTGGAGATCTAATTTTACAACGTGGATCAACAAGAAGATTTTCAAAAAAGCCTATAACCATAAGACAACTACAAAATATCCTATATCTTGCTAGTATAAACATACCTTTTGATTTTATTACCGATGAACAAAGCCTTATTGACATATATTTTATAGCAAATTCTGTCAGTAATTTACAGTCGGGTAAATATTACTATAATAAATTAGAAAATAAGATAGAAGAACTTGAAAAAGGAGATTCCAGAGATGTAGCTGGACATTTGTGTTTAGATCAAAAGTTATTTAGTGATGCAAGTGTAGTATTCTTTCTTTTAACAAATATGGATACATTATTAAAATACTTGGGGAATCGTGGTTATCGAGCTGTGCAGCTAGAAGGAGGAATATGTGCTGGAAAAATATATCTTGCTACATATTCTCAAGGACTAGGCGCTTCTGGTTCAACATTTTATGATGATGAGGTAATAGAATCTTTTCTTCCTCATTCAAATCAAAAAAGTACAATAATATCTATAGGAGTAGGCATTCCTGCTTATACAGCTAAACGTGGAAAGATATATACCAATGTTTTAGAGAAGAAAGACTATTCTAATAAAATTTAATTTTTAACTACAATAATATCAAAGAATAACAATAATAGGTGAATTAAAATCTGGATTGATAATCCCACAAGATGATGATCATATCTACCTTTAAATGATCCAATAGAATGATATGAATTTACCAAAAAAATTTCAAGGTTAGTAGATAAATTAAAAAATTTTTTTGGTTTATATGCCTATGATCATTTTATTACTCATCATGAATACAATAATAGTTTTTTTAACGTTTAACATTATTATCATCAATTTCTTCTATTACAAAAACTTTGACAGACAAATTGTTAGTTGTGATTCTTATCATAATCCTGCATTATTAGAAAGATTCTTCAATCCTGGATGTTATTTCAAAAGCAAAAGGTGAATTAGGACAGGAACTGGCTGGTATCAAATTGAATATTCATCGAATAGATAATAACTTTCCTTCTAATATAGAAAGAATCAAACAATTAGATGAATCAATTTCCATAATAAATGGAATGTGAAAATTTGAGCGAGTCTCATTCCATGGTAATTTGTAATTTTTTTAACTATTGAAGATATTTGTATATCTCATCATATCAAAAGCCTCCTCTATCTATCATTGTAGATGCTTGATTAAACTACCATTTATTTTGAATTATTACTAATATTA
>JAATVJ010000294.1 GCA_014523515.1 Nitrososphaerales archaeon TH1177
AATTAAGTCCTCTGGACAAATACATTCGATTATATAAAATTGATCATTTGTTAAATTTAGTAAATCTTTTATTTCTCTTCTAGACTTTTCCATATTAAAAGTTCCATCTAAGATACAATTAATTCCGGAAGAATGCAAATACTTTGCCAATAGAAATAATACATCATAAATTAAGGCTCTTTCCCATGGAGTATAGGTTGGTTTTTGTATCAACTCTTTTCTTATTTTATCTGTAGATAATACTGTACTATTAAGATATTGAGAAAGTTTATTAGATAAAAAGGTCTTTCCAGTTCCAGGTAATCCACAAATCAAAACTATCAACTCTGCAATAATATCTAAAATGATTATAAGTTATATTAAAAGATAAAGTGATTATTATTTTACCTTCTTCTTGCCACTATTGTATGAGTTTTTTCAACATACCACCTGATTTTGTCTTTGAATCCAGACCACCATTCAAAAAACATATCGCTCGTTTCAGATTGAAACATCAAAAATCCATTATATTCTGTTCCCCATGCATGATTGAATTCACCAATCAGTTCTATGCTGTTAGGTAAGCTACTTTTAATATCTTCCCATTCTTGTTTAGCTATATTCTTCTCTTCAGAATCTAAAGGTCTAAATCTATAAAAGACCAGAAAAGTGGTTCCGTTACTCATATTCTTTTATCAAAGAATAGATAAATAAATAGATTTAGTAAATGATATTACTATAAATACTGATTATTGTAATTATATTATAAATCGAAAATAACTTTGTTTATTCCACAAATTGCATTTGAATAAGATACATAGGTTTTAATATTTTTACAGCAGTGTTACCCTTTTATTTTTTTTTGTTTTCTTTGTTAATTGTTTCTTCTAGTTTAAATCCATATACTAACATTTCATATAATAAAATAAGTTCAAATAGTCAAGTTTAAAAATAAAAAAACCTTATTAGATAGAATATCTTTTAATTTGGAGCCTAATACTATATTATAATTAATTTAAAAGTTATATTTTGATATTTCTAATTGATTTTTTTAATACTCAAGTGAAGACTTCTAATAGATTACTCAACCATTATATTAAAACTCAAAGTTATTAATAAAATAAAAAAAATCAGTATGAAAAATAAAAAATGATTACTTGTTTTTCTTTTTTATTTTTTTTGATATTTCATTGACTAGATTATCAAAAGGATCTTCTTTATCAATTAGACTATTCAATTCTAGATAATTGTCTTCTGATGCAGTAGCCATAGTTAATTCCAATAGTTTCTTTCTTCTCATTCTATTAAATAAATAAAGGAAATTATATATCTTTTAGTACTTAAAAGTATAAACAAGGTACTTTACGGTCCTTAAACTTTTACAAGAATTATTGTTTATATTTTTGTAATACAGAATAGATGAAATGCAGAAATATCAATTCTAAATATTTTGTATTGATAAAAAATTAAATTATTAGAATAAGTTTACTCTACATAATGTGCTGGAAGGAGGTGTTCATAGTATCTGATAGATTTAACATTAACAAATTCTAACATTCCATACCTAGATAATTCACGTCCAAATCCACTATTTTTAATTCCTCCAAATGGCACACGAGGATCAGAAGAGACCATATTATTAACAGTCACTATTCCTGACTCTATTAATTTAGAAAATTTTTCAGCCTTATGTAAGTTCCGAGTCCAAATACTAGCTCCAAGACCAAATTTTGAGTCATTTGCTATCTGAATAGCTTCCGTTTCATTTTCAAAAATTGTTATTGGAGCAACAGGTCCAAACGTTTCTTCATTTGCTACCCTCATTTTTTGATTTATGTTACGCAATATTGTAGGCTTATAAAATGATCCTTTATCTCTAACTCTTTCTCCTCCGGTGAGAATTTCCGCTCCTTTATCTACAGCATCTTTTACCATATCCTCTATATTTTCAACTCCTTTAGCGGTTATGAGAGGACCAATATCGGTATCATCAGACATAGGATCACCGATCTTTAAAGCTTCAGTCTTTCGAATAAATTTCTCAATAAATTCATTAGCAACTTTTTTCGAAATTATGAATCTTTTTGAAGCAATACAACTTTGACCACAATTTAAAAACCTTCCTCTTACTGCTCCCGTTGTTGCTTTATCTATATCTGCATCTTCTAATACTATAAAAGGATCACTTCCTCCTAATTCCAAAACGCATTTCTTGAGTTGTGAGGTAGCTCTTTGTGCAACTTTTGCACCTATTTCAACACTACCAGTAAAAGTGACACCATCTATATCTGAATCAATTAATGTTTCTGCTACTTTTGAATCTCCAATAAGTGTGCTAAATACATGATCAGATGAGTCTATTTTTTCCATCATCTTTTCTATTTCTATACCACATTGCATAGTAGCACTAGCCGGTTTAAGGACTACCGTGTTTCCAGCCATCATAGAAGGAGCAGCAAACCTTAATGCCTGCCAATAAGGAAAGTTCCAAGGCATGATACTTCCAATTATTCCAAGAGGTTGATAAGATATCATTGTTTTAACAGCATCACTATTTAGAGGTTCACCTGAAAGATAAAGCTCCCCATTGTAGGCATAAAATTCTACTGCCCATGCACATTTATCTATTTCCAAACGTGATTCTTTTATTGGCTTACCCATTTCCTGCGTTGCAATGGTTGCTAATTTCTCTTTATCTTTACGTAATTGTGCAGATAGATTATGCAGAAAAATAGATCTTTTTCCAATATCTTTTTTCCATTCTTCAAAAGCATTTCTGGATTTTTGTACAATACTTTTTATTTCTTCATTAGTCATATTATCATATTCAGCTAAAACCTCACCGGTAGCAGGATTTACAGTTTTAATTTTGTTGTTTTGTATCATGGATGTTAATATCTTAGATCTTAGTTCTTATAATACTTAATTATCAGAACCATTAGATTCCTTTTCAACTTTTCTCAACTTTCTACATACTTAAAATAGTAAAAAATAGTAAAATAGAATTTAGTAATTAGTTTATTTGAATTATTGGTATTACTAAATGATAAGAAGTGGTTCAATTGATTTTGTAAATATTGAATAACTATTTCCAAAATTTATTTATCAAAGATTATCTCAATACAATTTATTAATCAGAGAATAATAATAAAGATTATTTTATATTTTAAGTATAATATTTTCAAAAAATTCCTAATTGTCTCTTGAATTGATATGAAGAGTAAGGTATTAAAGATAATATATTAAAATAATTATAAAGAATTTACAATGAGAAATAATAAATATGTTGGTATCTATCTTTAAAAATAAAACCTTTTTTAAATTTTTAATAATTTCTTATAACTTAAAAGATAATTACAATTATATCATATAATCTCAAATTCAGCTCAATAGTACTTTCTAATGGTATTAAAACAAAGAAAATAAAAAATTCAGATTATTTAAAATCGCGCAATCGTTTCTCTTATTTTTTCTAATGGATCAGAACTATTATTTCCTTGTTGTTGTCCTTGTCCATATTGTCGTTGTTTTTTGTATGGTTAATATCTTTGACTGTTGTTTGTTCAAAAGTTACAGTTTTTTTATTAACATGGTAGTTTGCGCTTCACCGGTTGGTTGTATTACCGTTTTATTTTCAATGGAGGAAAGATCTATACAATTATTTTTAGTGTCAATTCAATAATTCCATTTTTTTGTAGTTCGTAAAAATTCTCCTCTTTCTTGAGCTATACTTAGGATATCTGTTTTGCTAACTAATCCTATTAATTGTGACTGATGATTTACAATAAATATCCTACTCATACCTTTTCTAAATAGTTGCATTAAAGCATCATTGACTTCTTTATCTTCACTCATTACTATTACTTCTGATGCTGGAATCATTAAATCTTCTACTTTTTTATTTTCAATTTCCATTCTATCTTTTTTAAATACTGATTCGGTAGTAACCATTCCCACAAGTTGATTTTGATCATTTATGACAGGAAATGCACTTTTCCAATAAACATTAAAATAATTTGCAATTAAATCTGATATTTTTAAATCTGGTTTGACGGCTATAAAATTTTGATTCATTATTTCCTTTAATTTGATTCCTTTAAGCCTATTTGATAATTCATTTTGTTGTAAATAAGTCTGTGCACCACTATTAAGGAACCATCCAATTATTATCAACCAAAATCCACCTACAAAGGATCCCCTAACGATAGCGACAAATCCCAATCCCATAATTCCAAATGATATCGCTATACCTATTTTTGAGGCTATACTAGTAGCTTGATCAAAATCTTTTTTCCATTTTGTCAAGCCAGCTCTTAACATTCTTCCTCCATCTAATGGAAATGCTGGAAT
>JAATVJ010000295.1 GCA_014523515.1 Nitrososphaerales archaeon TH1177
ATCAGTTAAAGAGTCCATATTACTCACATGACTTTAGAAATATTCATTTTATAAGTATGTCTACAGAACATCCTTTTGAAAAAGGCAGCAAACAATATGAATTTATCAAAAGCGATCTAGCGAAAACTTCAACAAATTCTATACCAATTAGCTTATGTTTTCTAATTACCAATTTTAGCAAGCAAATAGTTTCTCATATCCAGGTTGAATCTTTTAGTTCTGAAATATGTTGATATTTTATTTTTAAAATCTGTAAATGATGAATAGTACCGTAGGACTAGAAGATCGTCCTTGGCTATGTGCCATACTTCTTCAAGTACCATGAATTCAGGTGAGGCTGTTGGAAGATATACTGGAATCAAACTATCTTTATTATACGCAAAATATTCTAGTACTCTTTTAGATTTGTAGTGTTGTTTTGCTTTATCCAGAAATAGGTAGCATTTGGGAAATTTTCTGTGTATGTGTTTCAGATAATCTAAAAAGGTATTTTCATCAAACCAGTTGTACTGCCTAAACAGTTGTTTTCCTTCTAAGCTGGTGGCACCAAATAAGACTGACTCCTGATGAGACCCCGTGATTCTTACAACTGGTCTTTCATCTTTTCTTATCCATACTTTCTTGACAAGTGAATCAAAGAAGAAGAATGATTCATCAAGTGATATAACGGTAAATTCATCTTCTTTTAGATTATCCAGTATCTTTCTTGCTCTTTTTTAAAACGTTCTTTTTCCTCCTTGGATGCTGTATTTACATGTACTTTTCTTGGTACCTTCTTCTGTTTGAATCCCCACTTGTGCATGAGTCTGTAAATGTGAGTATAATGGTATCTGATTCCACCACTCTTTTTTACAATTAGATCTTCTACCTGTTTTGTAGTCCATCCTTGTTTGCTGGATGATAATTCGTTTTTTATCTCGTATACTACTTCTCTTGGTATATCCGGAGGTCTACCACTTTTTGGTCTGTTTTTTAATCCATCTATTCCTTCTTCTCTGTATCTCTTTAACCAGTATAATGCCCATGGTCTACTTCTATGTAGTTCATCAGCAGCATAAGCAGGAATGACATCATCATGTTCTACCTTTACTACAAGTAGCATTCTTTCCTTTACCTTGAGATTAGTTTCCTTCTTGTATAATTGAATCAATTCACTTTTGGAATACTTCACAGTAATGACGTTACACGAAATAAAGATGATGACAGATAGCTTTTACTCTTTATGGAATATGACAATAATAAAATCTGATTAGAAAATATAGGCTAATTGGTATAATCTGTTTAATAATACAAGTAAATTGAATATTTTTAGTATAAATATCTTCGAATATCTAACTGGTATAAACTAATGGACGTATTTATTTCATACAAGCGCGGAGAAGGTGATGACGCTGCTAGGGAAATAGAGAATTATCTAACTCAAAAAAAAAATTATTCTGTATTTAGAGATGTTTACAAGATAGAGGGAGGCGAAGACTGGAACCAGAAAATTACAAGATCAATTAAAAGATCAGATATTTTCATCTTATTATTAACTCCTCTTGCTTTGTCAAGTAGAGAAGTAGAAAAAGAGATACAAGAGGCAAAGAAATGGAATAAACGAATTCTTCCATGCAAACATCAAAACGTAAATTTAAATAATCTAAAATGGGATCTAAGAAAATTAAATATAATTGAATATTCTGAAACAAATATTTCTGCACTTTTATTATCTGTTGATAATTCAATTGATACTTTTATATCCGAAAAAAGAAAGCAGCTAGCGAAAAAAAGAATTTCAATAGCTCTACCAATTGTCGCAGTAGTTATTATTACTATTCTTGGAGTACATTATTTATTAAATTTACAAATAGAATACAGTTATGAATTAGATTGGGAAAAAGGAACAGATAATATGGTTACATTTTCAAATATTTCTAAACCACTGGAAATGACAATTGATCACAAAGGAGATTTATATTTTGTAGATATCTCTAAAAATGAAATAAAAAAAGTATTGTCTAACGGTACATATGATATTGAATGGGGGAATTTTAGTAAAAATAAATTTAATTCCTATCCTCTACTGACAGTTGACAATAACAAAAATTATGTTTATTTGGTTAATAAAGAAAATAATGTAGTACAAAAATTTGATTTGGAAGGAAAATTAATTAAAGAATTTAATTTAAATCTTAGTAATCCAAATTCATATCAAACTGATTTTAAATATTATTCTAGTATGGCAATAGATGATTTGGAAAATATCTATTTATCTGATAAGAGTAATAACAACATTCAAAAGTTTAATGCCAATGGACAATTTCTAAAGCAATGGGGAATAGCTGGTAGAGATCCCGGTGAATTTGATCTGCCTTCTTCTATTTCCATTGATCGATTTGATAACTTGTATGTTCTTGATAATGAAAATAATAGAGTTCAAAAATTTACTGATAATGGTACATTTGTTACAGCATGGGGAACTCAAGGTTCAGAAGTTAGTCAATTTAAATCTCCATCTGATATTGCTGTAGATAATGATGGTTATGTATATGTAGCTGATACAGGTAACAATAGAATCCAAAAGTTTACTCCCGATGGAAGATTTCTTAACTCGATTAACAGTGATAAACAATCTGAAAAATTTGATAAAAGAACATCCATTGCTGTAGATAATGATGGTTATGTATATGTAGCTGATACAAGTAACAATAGAATCCAAAAGTTTACTACAGGTGATGATCCTTCTTCTAATATTCTGAAAACAACAAAAATAAAGCTGTCATATAAATCACGTATAGCCATAGATAATAATAAATATATATATCTAAGTGACGAAAGTAGAAACAAAATTCAAAAATTTTCTAGTGATGGAGTTCTTCTTCTAGAATGGGGAAACCTAGGCAATAAGTTTGGTCAATTTAACAGCCCATCATCTATCGCAGTAGATAACAAAGGATATGTATATGTTGCTGATACAAATAATAAAAGAATTCAAAAGTTTACTGAGGATGGTAATTTTGTTAATACATTGGGAAAGAGTGAAGGAAATTTAGACAATCATTTTTACAGTGTTTCTGATATTGCAATTGATTACAAAGGTTTCATATATACGGTAGGTGAATCCACAACAAATATTCAAAAGTTTATGGAGAATGGTACATTGGTTAGCACTTTATTATTTAATTATACAAATAAAGACCAATTAAAAGGATTTTCAGCAGTAGCAGTTAATAACAATGGTCATATTTACGTCGTTGATAAAAATAACAACAGAATCCAAAAGTTTACAGATAATGGTACATTTGTTACAGCATGGGGAGAACTTGATAAAGATGAATCAATTTCATATACTGATATATCGATAGATAACAAAGGATATGTCTACGTAGCTGATACAGGTAACAACAGAATCCAAAAGTTTACAGAGAACGGTACATTTGTTACAGCATGGGGAGAAGTTGGAGAAGAAATAAGTGAATTTAATAAAATTTCTTCTATCGCTGTAGATAACAAAGGATATGTGTATGTTACTGAGATCTACAACAACAGGATTCAAAAGTTCACTGAGAATGGAAGCTTTGTTACAGCATGGTCCACTAACTGTAAAGATGGCGTTCAAATTCACTGTACTTCAGATATTGCGGTTGACAACAAAGGATATGTGTATGTTGCAGATCCACATAACAAGAGAATTCAAAAGTTAACTGATAATGGTACTCTTGTAGGGATTTTAACTGATTTTATTTCAGATGAAATTCCATCGTTTAGCATTTCCATAGATAAAAATGGTTATCTATATATTATTGATCACATTCATAATAAAATTCAAAAGTTAACTGATACTGGCTCTTTTGTTACTGTATTGAATGGTTCAATTCAAAAAAATACAGAGAATTCTGATTATGAATATTTTCCCTCCTCACTTTCATTTGATTTCATGGATAATCTGTATGTAGTTGATGGAAATACTGGTCATGTTAAAATATTTACCCAGAATGGAACATATGTTATGGAATTGAAAATTCCAGGGATAACTTTAGCGGATGAGGATAATACTCCTCCTGATATAACAATAGATAATAATGGTTATGTATATGTTGTAGATAAAAATAATAACAGAATTCAAAAACTAACTTTGAATGGAACAGTGGTATTAGGAAAGGAAGTATTTAATCAAAAAGGAGCTAATTCTAATAGTCCTTCTTCTATAGCAGTTGATAATAAAGGATATGTGTATGTTGCTGATACAGGTAACAACAGAATCCAAAAGTTTACAGAGAACGGTACTATTGTATCGGTATGGGGGAACTTAGGTACAAAACAAGGTGAATTTGATTCCCCTTCTTCTATAGCAGTTGATAATAAAGGATATGTGTATGTTGCTGAGACCTTCAATAACAGAATTCAAAAATTTACTACTAATGGAAGTTTCGATCGTAACTGGGGGAAATTGGGTACAGGACAAGGACAATTCGATGAAATATCTGATATAGCAATAGATAGTAATGGCTATGTCTATGTAGCTGAAAAAAATCCTAATAGAATCCAAAAGTTTACTGAGAATGGTACATTTGTTACAGTATGGGCCAAACAGGAAACAGGAGGAAATCAAAATTTCAATTTATGGGGAGAACAAGTTACAGAAAGAGGGCAATTTAGTGAGATTTCAAGTATTGCAGTTGATAAAGATAATAATGTCTATGTAGCTGATGCTGGATATAAAAATATTAGAAAATTTAATTCAGAAGGCAAAATTTTAAAATTGTGGCCATTATCTCATGAAGTATCTCGTACTTATAGTACTACTACTTCATTAACTGTAGATTCAACTGGCAGCGTTTATGTTGTTGATCAAATTAATAATAGAATTCAAAAGTTTTCTGAAAACGGCGATATCATTACATCATTTGGAAACTTTGGCAGAGGAAAAAATCAATTTAATGCTCCTGAAGATATAGCAGTTGATGATCATGATAATATCTATATTGCAGATACAGAAAATAATAGAATTCAAAAGTATATACCGGAATCTAAAAATAGCAAGATCTATTTTCCCTTTTTATCAATTGGTAATAATGATCAAGAAAACATAATAGAGAAAAAAATAATATTTAATTCTCCACTCAGTATTGCCTATGATGGTTTAAATAATATTTTTGTAGCCGATACAGGAAACAACAAAATTCAAAAGTTTTCACAGAATGGTTCATTTCAAACTGAATGGGGAAAATTTGGAAAAAATGAAGTTGACTTCAATTTACCATCTGGAATAGCAGTTGATAATAATGGATATGTGTATGTTGCTGATACAGCCAATAATAGAATTCAAAAATTTACTACTGATGGAAATTTTGTTAAGCAATGGGGAAAATATGGTTCAGACACAAATCAATTTAATTCTCCTACTTCTATCGCTGTAGATAACAAAGGATATGTGTATGTTGCTGATACAAATAATGATAGAATTCAAAAGTTTACTACTGGGGGAAAATATATTTCATCTTTTGGTGAATTTGGCCATGAAGAAAGTAAATTTAATCATCCTCGAGGAGTTGCAATAGATTCTAAAGGAGATATATTTGTATTGGATACCGGAAATAATCGTATACAAAAAATCGTTGAAGAAAATATCAAGATCTGGAAATTACAATCATTTGATTTTCCTACAGGTATTGCCATTGATCATTCTGATAATGTAATTATTTCAGATACAAATAATCATAAAATTTATAGATTTGATTCTAATGGCAATAATATTACATATTTTGGAGGTTTTGGGTTTTCAGCAGATAAACTCAATTTTCCGACAGGTCTAGCAATAGATAATATTGGAAATCTATACGTTACCAATACAGGGGATAATAAGATAAAAAAATTTACTTTGAAAAAAGATAAAAATCTTTTACAAATAAAAATATAATAATATAGAATTAAATACTAAAGGATTTATTTTAGAAGTTCAATAGAACATGTCTTTATATTTGATCATATGGATGATATGCCAGTTTCTGCTTTATCTTCGTCATCTGTTTTGGAAAGACATGCACCATCTTCCCATTTTCCACCATTTTCTTCACATAGTTCTTTTTGGGTATCTTTTCCTGCATAGGCAGTTTGTTGAGGTTCTGTTATTGCTGTTATACTAAATATTGTTAATATAGTCACTATTAATAATAAAGTGTTAATCATATTAGTTAACCATAAGTATCATACTTATAAGAATAATGGTAAAACAATTTTATTATCTAAAAAAATAAACTGTCATCAGAATAATTAATTTTTCGGCGCCTAAAAATTATCAACATAAAATGTCTATTTTATCTTATTTGTTTTGGATCAGGAAATCCGCTGAATAATAATAGTATTGTTTAATTTGGCTCTGACTAAATGAAAATCTTTATTGGATACCAAATCCCTTTTGTATACAGACTAGGTTCAAAGTTAACATACTTACAAATATTATCGATAATAAAAAATCTAAATTCTAACTTATTAAAAATAAAACTATTTTCAAATAAGAATTTGATTATTTTATTAGGAAATTAAAATCCAAAAAGCAATAAGGTGAAAATATCATTGACAGTTGACCAATCAATCAAAGATAAAGCCAACAAAAGACAAAGATAATGATATTGAAAATCTCAAAGATAGTAACAAATTAAATAATAACAAAAAACATTTGAATGGAGATGAAATAAAGTTCTCCAGCTTCTGTTAAGGGAAAATACTCAATCTGAAATTTCAAGAACTTTAGATATTAGCCAACCAACAATATCTCGTGATATTGATTTTATTCATAGTAAATATATTACAAATTCAAAAAATACAGTTAAACGATTATCTGAAGAATATATCAATATTTCTTTAGGTATAGATGAAATGATAAGGAATTCATGGAAAATTGTAAATGATAATAGGACTAATGTTGGAAGTAGAATAAAAACCATGAGTGTAATAAAAGAGTGCTACAAGTATAAAATGTAAATGCTGACAACGGAAAAAATATCGAATCAAATGAATAATATGTATAAGCAAATGTTTGTAAAGGAAAAAGAAATAACAAGAAGAGAAAACGCATTAAAAGCATTTCTAGAATGAAGAAAATTAACAGAAGATGAAATATATAGAGAAACTGATCCAAATAGAGTATTTTAAATATATCTCACACCTTTGAAAATAAAAAAATTTTTTAGAATTTTATTAGCTCGAATTTAAAATTTTTATATAGTGAATATTCCATTTTTTTAAGAATTAAATAAAAATGATGGAATGTACCTCCATATCATATACATTATATTACTTTAGTTATCGGAGTTTCCATCATCTTTTGTCTATTAGTATCTCACATACAATTCTTTAATACATAAATATATTGGTAAAAATTTTCGGAGCCGAAAAATTTACAAGGGCAATCTTTAAAGCAGATGTTATGGTATATGTCTATTGTATTATTTGTGTCTAAAGTTACCGAAAATCCTATCAGGTACAACTAATGTAGTACTATTATATTTAATGATAATAATTTAATAGACCTACTGTTCCAACCTGATTATGAACCTATGTACTACCATCTAAATTATAAGCGATGCTATGAAATACGTTACCAAAAACAAGAACAGATATACCTTCTGAACAAGCTGGACGAGAGAAGACTAGAAGCGGAAGCAAAAGAAGATGAAGCAACTACAAACGGAGTATTCTAGACTAGAATTGAATGTGGAGGCTTCTCTATTTAGATTATTAACTTGCAATCGCTTGTGAATATTCAAACCATTATTTTTAATAGTTACTTGTCTATGATACAAGCATGGAAAAATCACCGAGAATTGTCACTATTATACACCAGGCTAATGGACGCTTCCTCGACGCACACGAGATCCCGAGTCGGGACTTCAATGTGGTTACTCGCCTGCAACAACATAACAACACCCAGCGCTGGATTATGACGCCGGAGCAGGGAAATCTGTGCCGCTTCCAGCAGGTATCCAGTGGCCGCTTCCTAGACGCACACGAGATCCCGAGTCTCGACTTCCGTGTGGTCACCCGCCCCCGACAGGAGAACAACACGCAGTTGTGGCATTTCAATATTATCAGCGCAGGTGGGTTCACCCTTCGGCAGGCCAGCAGCGGGCGGTTCCTCGACGCATACCTTTCTGAGACAAAGGACTTCCAAGTCGTCACCCGCCCGCAACAGAATAACAATACACAGCACTGGATATTTGAAGGAAAAGGGACAGGTGGTGACTAGATTAGAGAATGAAATTCCCTCACACGCATCTAGGTATGGAAGAATAGTAATTCTTACTGTAGAAAAAATGAACCCAGTTAATAGATATTTAATTTTATTCACGAATTATTACCATTGTTTTTGTTTATGTTATTTATTTTTTAAAATATATCATAAAATAAATAGATATTGCTTTAGCTGCTATCTTAAGAGACAATAGAAAAATGAAGGTTATTAATTTGATTATGCAATGCTACAAAAATAAATTTGAAATGATTCAATCAGAGCCTGTTCTTGTTAATAAAATAAGCTATATAAAACGTCTTAGCATTTTTGATTCATAAAGATTTTAGAATATGGATTAAACCATATACAAATAATATAAATTTTTAATATCAGTATGTACCTACCATCTACAGATAATATAATATTATAAAATGAATTAACTTTTAAAAACTTATTTATTTGAATATATTTAAGTAACAAATAAAATTCTTAGTAAACAATCCATAATCATAAAAAAAGATTTCGAATATTCTAATAGTTTTTGTCATTTTCAAAAGACTTATGATAAAAAAAGAATAGAGGTAATTATTCTTTTTGCACAATAACATCACGAGAGAATAGAATTAATAAAAAAATGACTTGGATTAATCCCCTAAAAATATATGAAAAATATGCAAATATGATCTGTAATCGAGTTGGGTATTTGCCTCTAGCAATAGTATTAATTGGATCTTATTTAAGAATGTATTCTTCTGATTTAACCTTTGAAGAATATTATAAAGAGCTAGAAAATAATAGGCTTGGTGCTATTGATCTTGACCAAATTTCAGATAAAGAGTTGGCAACCAGACATGTGTCTGCGGTTAGAGTAACATTTGAAGAGGATTGGAAAATCTTAAAAAGACAAGAAGGAGAAAATATTGATTTAAAACAAAAACAGAAAATACAAAATGCACAAAAAATCTTATCTCTACAAGCTTTATTTCCAGAATCTGCAATTGTACCTAAAAATAGACTAATAATATATTCAGCAATAGATAAATTCAGTAAATCAAAGTTAATACGTCCTTTTGAATTTGCATTAAATTTATTAGATGAAATGAATTTGATAGATCTAATTGAAGATAGGAAGGCTGTACGTATCCATCCTTTGATTAGAGAATTTATTCTAGAAAAATTGGATAATGAAATTATTAAAAAAATAAAATTAGATTCACTTTTAAATTTAAAAAAGAAATATTATGATAAATTCTTAGATTTGGTAGAAGAGTATAATGAAAGAGACGGTGATATTGATTCAATATTGATTGATCTTGAAATCGGAACGTCATGGTCAAAAGATATCAATATAAATCACGATCCAATTTTAAATATAAAGAAAATATTAGAAAAAGAAAGTCGTAATTTACGCCTGAAAGACAAGGATTCTTTCATCTCTTCTATATCAAGTAAAATAGACAAACAATTAGTTTTTTCACAGCAGGTACATATTCGTGCTACAGATCTACAACAAAATGAAATTGTTCAACGATCCAGAGAATATATGATGATGCTACAGCAATCAAAAAATAGATCTTTTTTCGATATACTGTGGGCTAGTGTTAAAGATAAAAGTACGCTGATAAGAACTTTGGAAGGCCACTCTTCTTCTGTCAGGTCGGTAGCAATAACACCTGATAGTACAAAGATAGTCTCTGGATCCTATGATAATACAATAAAGGTCTGGGACCTTGCATCAGGACGTCTTTTAAATACTCTGGAAGGCCACTCTTCTTCTGTCAGGTCGGTAGCAATAACACCTGATAGTACAAAGATAGTCTCTGGATCCAGGGATAAAACAATAAAGGTCTGGGATCTAAATAATGGATCAAATACTTTCAGCTGCAAGTTTGATTCTTCGATATCTTCAATTGCAATTTCAACTAAGAGAAACATTCTGGTCTTTGGAGACTCTACTGGTGATCTTTATGTGATGAATGTATAGTATAATATATAAAATTTTTCCAAATTTTTATCTATATTTTTTTAAAATTTAGAGTTCAAAATATTCTGATTGATTGATTGATAATAGATAAATGGTTAAAAGAATATGGTTACAATATAGTCATCCATATTTCTGGGTACCGTTTGTGTTGGTTGGAGATTAGAAATAGAAGTAAATACCATCTATTTCTGATTTTTTTCTATTTGTTATTAACTTTGATAATTTTAGGTCCTTTTATTCTACTACCTACTATCCAATGATTTTAAATCTCCTTTACTATTACAGTAATAATATATTTTAAATTTTACAATAGAGAATTGAGATTCTTTCTTTTAATGACTATAAAAAAATAATTTGTTCTATATTATAACTTTTTAGTGTTCTTAATTAGGTATAAACAGATAGAAATGATATCCACATTTCAATAATTTTTTACCTTTTGATG
>JAATVJ010000296.1 GCA_014523515.1 Nitrososphaerales archaeon TH1177
AACATAAATTTATTCCTTATACAGGAAAAGATCCAATGTCACCAGAAGAAATTCTCTCACATGAACCTACTGCTGTAAAACGAGATCCACGTGATCAAATAATTGCGAAAGGAGGAAAGACAGGAACTGATACAGAAGAAGCAAAAGAAATGTACAGAAAAGAAGGTATGACAAAAGTATATTTATCAGAAGGTATGACAAAAATATATTTATCAGAAGAAGAAATTAAACATAAATTTATTCCTTATACAGGAAAAGATCCAATGTCACCAGAAGAAATTCTCTCACATGAACCTACTGCTGTAAAACGAGATCCACGTGATCAAATAATTGCGAAAGGAGGAAAGACAGGAACTGATACAGAAAAAGCAAAAGAAATGTACAGAAAAGAAGGTATGACAAAAGTATAGTAATGTAATAGTAGTAATAGAAAAGTTTAAACTTTCATGATATTTTTTTGTTCAATTGAATTGATTGATAATGCCAAATATCATTAAATACTATTCTATATAATATTTATTGTTAAAAAAACTATTTGTCAGAAATATCATTTGGCCAATGATGATAGGTATAAGGATTCACTCATTATTGGCTTTTTAGAAAACTTTTGTCTCATTTTTATAATACAAGATTTACTCTTTTCCAATAAATAGGCAATGAAGTGTACTCAGTTGTCATAGCCAGTGGTAGAAATTGATGTCACCTAAAATTTGACTGGTTGTGATGACAATATAGTTTACTAAAAAAACTATCTCGAATTTTTTAAATATCATAATTAGCAAAGTGATTATACCCAAAAGTATCTGCAATAGTCATAGCCTTCTAAATTTATCCTAATTTGCGATTATACAAGACCATGAAATTCAAATGTGGAATATATAACTAGCGTGCTGCTAATGGATTGGGCTTATCCAAATATTTAATTAATTTCTTTTCACATTCAGAACCTTCAGGTGGATTCAAATCTTGTCCTATAACACATGCATGAAATCTATCTCCAATTTGTATTGGACCCATATCGGTATTTCTATCAAAAGCAAATACTCTTTCAATTGTGTATCCTCCAATCTTATCAAATTCTTTTTGAACATCTTCGATAACTTCAGATTTTATCTGACCTTTTAGCATTGCCATAATCTTTATTTTCTGGGCATCCTTTTTATCATCCATTGGAACTATTATTTTTACCTTAACTGGTTTGTTACTATTATTACTATAAACATCTTCTTCTTTAGTATTAATTGTGTTTTTATTATTATAATCTTGTTTTACGTTATTATTATCTAAGATGGAGTTAGAAGTAGCATACTCATCATCTTCCATAGAAGTATAACCATCTTCCATAGAAGTATAACCATCTTCCAAAGTAGCAAATGATGTTTCTTGGGATGGAGATTTCATATTATAATAATAAGCACTTTTATCGTAAACTAGTGATTTTGCATTAAATAAACGTGAAATAGTTGTTGCATCAGACCCTGCAAGATCTCCTTCATCACAATCAAAATAAGGCAAAGAGTTATGATTGTTTGTAAAGTCTTTGAGATGATATGCACATACAAAAAATTCATCTGGTTTACCAGCACTAACAAATTCGTTATCTTTGTTCATTACAAAATTAACTTTTAATTTCTTTTTTGTTTCGTCAAATTTATCTAAAGAAATATCTTTGATAAAACCTTCACCATTGATAACACCAACAACTTTAAGCATTCCTGTTTTTGGTATATTTTGAAGGTTAATGTTAGATACAACAACTAACTTGTCTTTTTCATCAACATTTGCTTTTTCTATAACAACTTCTGATCCTTTTTGTGCATTGACAGATTTTAAATCTAAAGTTGTCAAATTTACCATAATAACAAATATCATTATAAAAAAAATTATTCCAAAAGATATTTTTGAAGATGGTGATACTGGCATAGTACAGAAAAAGAAGGTTTTAGAATATATTAATAGAGTGTAATATTCTATAGATATAATTTACCATGCCTTTTAACCATTAGAAACCACTACTAATACTGTATTAGAATGATACCATCTAAATTAAAAGATGATACAAAAAATAGCATACATTGAAGACTATAATGATATTGAAAACAGATTTGTCATATTTAGTTACATTGCATATCCACATTGTTAATATGCAATTTAAAAGTAGAGAAAATTTAATTAATTAGGACAACAACCGGTATTACAAATATTTTGTTATTTTGCTATTTGTGAATCCTAACATACATTGGCCAAATGGAGTTTTTTTATCATATTATACTATTGCTATGAATCATGATAATCAATACAAATTTAAGTATTTTCAAAATAAAGTTATATAATACATCACCTAAAATAAGTACTTAATTTATTATACATGAATTTCTTATTTCATAATAATTGTATATTAGATATTTTGCGTAATTAGATAAAATCTACACCGTATTCTCATTGCAATCGCTCAGAATTATCTCCTAGTACTGTGGATTATTCTATAATTAACTGTTGTACTTACTAACATAGGTTACAATTTCATTTACTGACATGGGTAACACTTTCTAGTAATCTGCTAGGAAGTGTATAATAAAAATAGAACTACAAACAAAATTTAATTTAATTCATGAGAAAGATTCGACTGGAGATACTGTAACTGATATCTGCATACGATATCAGATATCCAGAAAGATATA
>JAATVJ010000297.1 GCA_014523515.1 Nitrososphaerales archaeon TH1177
AGTTGTCTAATAGAACTCAGAAATATTTTTGATGCCAATACGATTAGATTATTAATAATGAATTTTAGCTATACAATTTTTAATTTCTTTAACATTATTTCGAATCCCCATTGGTATACCTTTAGTGATAAAATTGTCACGTTTTTTTAAAATAAAACGAGATATTTATCCTTACAAGTAATACAGTATACTAATAGATCTATATAGAAAGGTCCTAATTTACTTATAAGTTATATCCTCTTATAATAATATATGAATAGAATAAAAAATAATAATAATCATTTAGCAATTATTGATAATAAAATTAAGCCGATAATAATGGTAAGAGACTCCAATTTGCGATTATCTCTATCTTCACAATCAACCTCAACAAGTATAGCCAATGAAAAAGACGATAGATTAGAACTTATAGAAATTTCAAAAGGACTGATAGAGATTTTGCAGAAAGCTGGTTTTACAGTTGAAAAAATATTAGATTCTGGACCTTCTCATATTGCAGAAACATTAGGAATAGATGCCCATGTAGGAGAGATAATATACAAAGAGACAAAAAAAGCAAGTAGTAATATGAAATCTAAATTTTTAATAAATTAAATAACTACATTACCAAAAGCAACAATACATTTTTTGTGATATTCATATGATATTGGCAAAATAGCCAATGGTATAGTTATTTTAAAGGCAAACTAGTTAACAAGGCTCAATTGCACATTCTCCATTGAATCATTCTTTGAATAACTTCTGAAGATTAATAGAAATCAACTCTAAAACTTTTAATATTATGTTACCGAACCCTGTTATAATGGAAATTCGGAGCCCTCAGAAGCCTTCAGAATCCCAATAGGCGCTTTTCTAATTTTAAAAATTTTATATTATAAGATTAACCTAAAAAAATTTATTCAATAATTGGATTTGCATAATTAAGGTTAATCAACAACCATATAAAATTAAATTTGCTATAATTTCAATAGCCCATTAGAAATTTATAAAGTTCTAAAAAATCAGGTTTAAATTGTTATTCTATAATTCACATAATATTTAATAAAAGATATTGTGAAAATTGTTAAATAATTGTATGATCTTAAAAATTAGATAGGCTAAGTATGTGTAAAATTACAACTCATCATCATTCAAAATTAGACAAAAATATTACTAATGCTAAAACAACTGTAATTGAGATTGAAAGTTTTAATAAAAAATTAGATCATGAAATTGTATCTTTAATTAATCAAATCTCATTAGATAACATCAAATCAAAATTAATGAAATTATCATCTTATCATACGCGACATACTAAATCTAAATACATCAATGAAGTTGCAGAATGGTTAAAAAATGAATTTGAGAATATAGGTTATGAAAATGTTTCTTTTCATGAATATACTGAAAAATTAGAAAGATATTCTTATGATTTAAAAAATATTATTTGTAATAAAATAGGACATAATAATAAATGTATTATTATATGTGCTCATTATGATTCCCGAATGGAAAATTATCTTGATTACTATTCAAAAGCCCCTGGTGCAAACGACAATGCAAGTGGAGTAAGTGCCATTTTAGAAATTGCACGTATACTCTATAATAAAAAATTAAACTATAATTTACAATTTGTTTTCTTCTCAGGGGAAGAACAGAATCTTCTAGGTTCAGAACAATATGCAAAATTTATTCGAAAAAATAATTTGAACTTACATAGATTGATAAATTTAGATATGATCGGATATCCTAAGTTTAATCCTGGTAAAATAATAATTGAAAGAGATGTTAATGAATCTGAAAGATATAATAGAGTTGTATTTAATGATAAGGATTCTATTAAATGTGGAAACGTCATGGTAGAAATGTGTACTTATACTGATTTATATCCTAAACTTGATCAGATCTATGGTAGTGATTATGAACCATTCGAAAAGAGAGGATATATAGTAGTAGGAGCTTATGATGGATCTGCTGAGACTAAAAAAAATCCTCATTATCACTCAGTATCTGATACTCCTGAAAAAATAGATTGGGATTATCTAACATCAGTTACAAAAATTGTATTGGCCACAATTTTTACCTTAGATAAAGAAATTAAACCAAATATTGATTAAATTTTATTGTATTTTATTTGGATAGAATATCTTTATTGTATGTATATTTACATAAAATCATCATTTTTGAAAAAGAAATTATTTGTTTTATCTTTGAACTACAAAATTGTGTCAAAATCAGTTGATACACCTCCTAGCCCATATACTAATAAGGTTCAATGACATTTTATAAGGTAATCTAAAAAATTCATTTATTCTTAACTATATTCTAATGATATATCTGCGAATGTAGTTGCAGGATTCGAATCCCTTTACAAGTTGATCGTTATGGTTTCTAGGATACTGCTGCAAAAACTAAATCATAAAGATCTAACCAATTGATATATTATTCTTTCTTATGTTTCATTAATGTGTACAATTTGTTCAAAGTCCTTTCGAGTTTTATCTTTCATTATTTAAGTGATCAAGAAGGCTTTCATTGAATTTGTAAAAAGTCGTTATGGAACTTTAAGTTTTTTATATTTATCATTATATTCGATATCTTTTATTTAGAACATCTGTCATTTTATCTCGCTGACCTCTTACATTATGTATTCCAAGCTGCAGGTGTAATGCACGAAAAGGTAGGATAGAAGATGCAGAAGTCGATAAATGGTACGATGACTATAGAAATAAAAGGATACAAACTCATGTTTCCTCCTAGAATATATAACTGTACATTAAACACGAATGTGTTATCAGTATCAGGTAGGGACGTAGGAGTAGATTGTGACCTTAAGGAAGTGAAGAAACAGAAGAAAAGTTAATGAATAACTAGGTAAACCATAAATTAGATAAATACTAAAGAGATGCTAAATAGCAAGCAATATCCAAAAATAGCTGTTTGTTATTGAGTAATCACATGGATATACCAACTAGATTATGTTTTCTAATTGTCAATTTTTAGCAAGCAAATAGTTTCTCATATCCAGATTGAATCTTTTTGTTCTGAAATATGAGGATATTTTATTTCTGAAATGTGTAAATGATGGATAGTTAGTATTGTAGAACAAGTAGATCGTTTTTGGCTATATGCCATATCTCTTCCAATACCATGAATTCTGGAGATGCTGTTGGAAGATATACTGAGATCAAACTATCTTTATTGTCAGCAAAATATTTCAGTACTTTTTTTGATCTATGATGTTGTTTTGCCTTATCTAGAAACAGGTAACATTTTGGAAATTTCCTGTGTATATGTTTCAGATAATCTAAAAATGTATTTTCATCAAACCCCAATCATATTGTCTGAACAATTGTTGTTTTCCTTCCAGACTGGTAGCATCAAATAAAACTGACTCCTGACGAGATCCAGTAATCTTAACAACTGGTCTTGCATCCTTCTTTATCCATACTTTCTTGACAAGAGAATCAAAGAAAAAGAAAGATTCATCTGTAGATACAGCAGTAAATTCATCTTCTTTTTGGAGATTATCCAATAGTATCTTTCTTGCTCTTTTTTAAAACCTTCTTTCTCTTCTTTTAGATTATCCAGTATTTCTCTTGCTCTTTTTTAAAACC
>JAATVJ010000298.1 GCA_014523515.1 Nitrososphaerales archaeon TH1177
GGACTAGTTGATCATATTCTACCTGAATTTCACACTGTCCAGCAGTTGCAACTTCATGATGATGAGCTTCTACATTAATTCCAAAATATTCTTTCAATGTATCAGATACTTCATCCCTAAAGTCTGTCAAGCTATCTACAGGTGGTGCTGGAAAATATCCACTTTTGAAAGGAATTGTGTATCCTGAACTTCCGTTACTCTGACTCCATGGTGCTTCAGCTGATTCAATAGAATATCCAGAACCTCCCGAACAATTAACTGATGACATTGGATTTGGCAATAATGTCATTTTATTAAATACAAAGAATTCTAATTCTGGACCCCAATAACTTTGTTCAAAACCTCTTTTCTTTGCAGACTCCCCAGCCATTTGTGCAATATAACGAGAGTCTCGCAAGTAACGCCGACCATTGAAACCTTCATATATATCAACTATCAGTCGCGCAGCTTTTGATTCATAGTTGTTATCTTTGTTGTGATGATCTTTATCAAAATAATTTGGCAAGATGTTAAAAGTAGAAGGATCTGGTTTAAGTACCATATCTGATTCGTAGATCTCTTTAAATCCTTTAATTGAGCTACCATCTAATCGTGGAAGACCTTTTTTAAAAGCTTCTTCAGTTATTTCTTTACTAGTAACACTTATTTGTTGTAGCAACCCAAATGGATCACAGAAATTCAGTCTAACCCATTTTATATTTGATTCACTCAATTTATTTACAACATTCTCAACTTGTTGATTGAAAGAACTCTTTGTAATCTGCATGTTATAATAAAGAGAGACTATAATATAAACAATTTTATCATTTTACTTAACATTTATAAAGTATTTATACGTTTTAATTAACGTTTACCAAGAAAATAAAATATTATTCTTAAATTATATTACACTTGTTAATTCAAAATTTGTTGATAAATATGGTAATCAATATTATTAAAATAAAAAATGAATTATTTTAATTATATAATGTTTAGTAAAATATAGATATTTTTTTCTATAATAACTTAAAATCTTCTTTAACTGTTATAAATACAAGATGAGTATTAGTCCTTTGGACAGATGGAATTGATAATTCTTTTTTAACAAAATTGCTTAATTCTTTTCTATTTCTGAATTTGGCTACTATAATCATGTCGGTTAAACCAGTAATATCATAAATAGCACATACATTTTCGTATTTTGATAATACCTTTTCAACCTCACCTACCTTATTTTTTATAGCAGTAACTTCAATTATTGCTGTTAAGTCATATCCTAATTTTTCATGGTCAAGTAATGCTGAATAAGATTTAATAATCTTATTTTTCTCCAACTTTTCTACTCTAGCAAGTACAGTAGGTGGAGAAACTCCTATTTGCTCAGCTATATTACGATATGAAAGTCTAGCATCAGAAATCAATTTTCTAAGAATTCTAATATCAATTTCATCTAAGGTGATAATACTCAAAATCTATAGACCTCATTTGTGATTATTTTATTTTATCTATTAAAAGTATTTAAGATTTTAATTTTCAATTATAATTAATTAATAATAAATATAATATTAATTGATGTGATTTTACAATTGAAAAAATATAGATTATAGATTTTCATTTAATTATAGTTATTACCTTTGCAATTAATTTTCTTTTCATATAATTTGAATTTTTAATTTGTCCAGTATAAAGCCAATATTTTATTCATCTAAAGAAGATCTTTTACTATCCATTTTTGATATTTATTTTTAATATGATATGATTGATTATGTCTATCATAGTTTTATTATTGCAAATATCATTATTAGATTTATCTTTAATTTATATGGAAACTGTTCTGATATTCAAAAAAAAATTTATCACTTTTTTATGGATAATATTCACTACTCTTAAAACTTTGAAATTTAATTATTGTAAAACTTTGGATTATTGATTTTCTTTGGTATTTAGACTATCATTTATAATAGAAATCATAATTTTCTATATTAGATCTATTGCGTAATTAGCAACCATTTAAAATATTACATATATGATCTAAGATAAAAGAGAATAATGTTATTATATTTATAAAATTTACAAAAATTAGTTATATTTTCAGAATATTTTGATTCCTTGCTAATTACGCAATAGATCTATTGTTCTATTAATATTTTATAATTTTATATCAATAAGAATATAACCTAATATAATATTGTTTAAATGCATGAAACTGCTATTACAATAACAGATAAATCTAATATGTCAATAGATAACAATGCCAATAATCTTTATGATGATACTAAATACATTTTATTGGTTGATGATGAAAAAGATATTCTTGACCTCTTTACCGAATATTTAATATCCAACGGACTAAAAACAATATCATTTCAAAATCGTATTGAAGCATTAAATTTTCTTAATGGCAATATAAATAATTGTTCTTTAATTATAATAGATTATAGTATGCCTCAAATGTCCGGATTCGATTTTATCAAACACATTAGAGATATTGATAAAAATTTTATTATTAAAATTATACTTATTACTGCATATATTAAAAATAATCTTGTTATGGATAAATCCAGTAATTTAAGAATCGATAAAATAATCGAAAAACCTATACCGTTAGAAAAATTAAAGGATGAAGTTAAAATGTTTAATGTTACCAATTCAAATATCTAATTAGATAATATACAGCTTTCTGATTCTATATAACAAATCAGCAGTGATCATGATATATAAAAATTATACAAAAACTCAAGATAAATTTAGGTAAATAATATTATCTTATTTATTTTTCTTTCTACTAATTGTTATGTATATTCTTTCACTTAAAACTAATAGTTGATCAGATAATGAGCTAATGCATCTTCTTCTTTTACCTTGTTGTTTTTTCTCTCTCTCTTAATGACTGATTTATTATCTGTAGTTCTTCGATCTTAATCTGTAAATTTGCTCCTTGTATTTCTGACTAGGAACATAACATTTAGAAAAGTCAATAAGGATTCAATTTTCCTGATATTTTTTTCATTTAATATACCATAACCAAATTACAATTTCATATTTTATATACTATTTCTAAATTAATATTGTTTCCATATGAATATCCTTTTTTTTACAAATATAACAATGATTAATATTATTGAATTTGTTTTTTACTAAAATAGTAGCAAACCAATAACATGATTCACAAAATGCAAATTTACAATTGTATTTATTATAATAATAATTTTTATTTATACTAATAATTTGTTTATTAGACATTTTTAATCTTCTCTATGTTTATTATATATAGCAATAACTAAGTTAACCTATCGACTATATTTAATATAGACTATATAAAAATAGGCACTTTTGCAATACAAGTATTAGAATTAGCAGATAAAAAATACAATAGGAAAAAGAATATTCACAGTTCATTAGCTTTTACTTTCTTTAGATAACCTAAAAAACTAAAAAATAACTTTATTATTCCTTATTGCAATATTGGTTGCTGGTACAATTAAAATAGCATCCCGTATTCTTGTTGATGATATGCTTCTGCATCAGATGAGAGTATAAAAAGAAACATGATAGATACTATTATGATTATGGCTATGGCTAGATCCACAATATAGTGAAAGACCTTATTATGGAGAAGATACTATAATCAGAAACCATACTTTAATTATAGAGACTAATAACTAAATAACCATCAAATAATCTAAAAAAATTAATTAAGTTTCTTCATATTTTTTCAAAAACTTTATTGTTTTATAGATTAATGATAATGATAATATTCTTCTCCATTTTGTAAAATTTTTCTCTCTTTATCGTTTAATGATAAACCGTTCATTTCCTTAAACTGCAATGCGTTAATTATGGCTTTTCCTCCATAATGATTGTTAAAATATATTCTAAGTTTTTTAGTTTGATTCTTTAAATTTCTGACTTTATGTACCCACGGTTCAAGTTCTTTCTTTGTATAAAGATAATTATACCAATAATATCCAGCAGAGGTATTTCTTCCATGGAATCTTATAAATGAATGATCTGCAGATGTAACTAAAGAATTAGACAAAAATGAAAGATTTTCTTTTTCAGGGGAATCAGTAATTACATTAGCAATATTGTAATGTTTTAGTAATTCCCATGGTCCTTCAGTATTCCATGAGGGATGTCTGAATTCTATGGCATATTGATAATCATTATTTGCTTTTTTGATAGTATTATTAATTCTATTATTTTCTGGTTTTCTTGGTATATTTTCTAAAAATTTTTCTAATGTATTGAAATATTCAATGCTAAAACTAGGCGGTAATTGAATCAAAATGGCACCTAATTTCCCTGAATTATATAATGGTGAGATTTTGTCAAGAAATTCTTTAAAATCTAAAATAACATCTTTATTAATATCTAATTTTTTCCTGTGAGTAATTCTTTCTGGAACCTTAATTGAAAATTCAAAATTCTGAGGTGTTGCTTTTACCATACCAAAAAATAAACCTTTAGTCATTTTAGAATAAAATTCTTCATAGAAAGTAGAATCCATTTCTACTGTATTGAAGAATTCTGAGTAATATCGAAGTCTTTTACTTTGTTTGTTTGGATAAAAAATATTTATCCATCCTCCTTTTTCTGGAATGTCTCCATAATTCCATCCAGAACATCCAAGATAATATTCCATCATTTATTTAACTAATATTAGATAGATTGCTAAAACTTTTTCATTATTGTATCCAATAAAAAAATTTAATTTCAAGTCACAATACAGAAATCTGATCCAAAACATTTGACTATCCACAATATATAGATAAAGATTATAATCATTATTGAATTTGATATTTATTTATGATAGATAGTATTGGAGGAATAGTAATATTTGTTTCAAATCAAGCAAGGGCTATAGAATTTTATACTCAAAAACTTGGATTTGATATTAAAGGTGAATATCCCTATAAGAATACAAAATGGGTTGAAGTTGCACCTAAAAATTCTACAACTACAATTAGTTTAATGGAACCCAATAATGATATGATGACAAATGAGGAGATAGAACAAGCAAGAAAGGAGATAGGAACTATGACAAGTCTCTGGTTTTATACCAAAAATATTAATGATACATATAAAGAATTGCAAGAAAAAGGAGTAAATATTACTGAACCTAAAAAACAAGATTGGGGCGGTATAATGTCTCAAATTAAGGATCAAGATAATAATATTTTGACATTGATTTCTTCATATGAAAATCATGTTCATAACAAATAATAATTATATTTCTTTTACAATGGAATCTTAATATCAATAGAATTCTAAAATAGAAATAATATTGAATTATCATCAATTTGTTTGAATAAACTATTGTTGAATTCTAGTAAACATTTAATATTAGAAATAAAACCTGACTGTTTTTGTGCTATTTAAACTGCAAATGTTTTCCAAATTTCAATGAGTTTCTGTTGATTTTGAGACTTTACAGTAAATCCATTTACAACCGTAGCTGCATCTTCTTCCTTTGAAATTATGACCTATTTTTCTTTTCCTAAAGTAAAAATTGAACTTTATATCTATTAAATTCAATATTGTTTACAAGTTCAGAATCTTTTTCTTGATCTCTTTTTTTCTTCTTCTTCTTTTGTTAGATTTGTAATAGCTTGTTGATAAATCTCCTAATTTTCTCATTGTAGATGTTTAATTATCAGGGATAGTCTAACCAAAGAATTTCCTTCTCATTATACAACCATTATCTATAAAAGCTATCATGGTTAGTGCATCACATGGTGATCTACATACTGCATTTACATAGTTGCAAATAAATATTATATAAATAAAAAACAAATAAACAAAAAAAATCATTTCATAGAAAATTTATATGCAGTAACAAAATAAAAGTAGAGATTTTAATACAAATTTAAACAATCAAAATATATTCTCTTCATTGACTATAGATAGTGGAATCTTGTTACAATCTGGAAGTAAAACTGACATTGGAAAGATTAGAGAAAATAATGAAGATTCATTTTATGTAAATGATAAATTTGGTATTTATATTGTAGCTGATGGAATAGGTGGGTACAAAGGAGGAGAGATAGCAAGTAAGATTGCAACAGAATATCTCGGAGAAAGAATTTTCAAAGAATTAGAATCTCTTAATTTTTCAAATATAAAGTCAAATAAATTTTTACCAAATGAAGAAAACATCATTTTAGAAATAATAAAAGCATCAATTATAGAAACAAATTATAAAATAATAAAAGAGAGTTCACAAAATAATCTTTATAATATGGGTACTACTATAGTCCTAGCTATATGTTTCAACAAATTTTTTTACCTTGTCAATATAGGTGATAGTAGAGGATATCTTTGGAGTAATAAAGAAAAAAGGCTTGAACAATTAACAGAGGATGATTCATTAGTTAATGATATGGTCAGATTAGGAAAAATTTCTGTAGAAGAATCCAGACATCATAGATTAAAAAATATAATAACCAAGTATCTTGGATCGTCTAATTTTGATAAACCTATAATTCAAAAAATAAATTGGGCTAGTAAGGATATGTTGATTTTATGTTCTGATGGTTTAACAAATATGTTAGAAGATAAAGAGATAGAATCAGTTATCTATCAAAATAGTGGATCTAGAGTCGACATAGAAGGTTTAAAAAATGACAAAAAAAGAAACAGATCTCAAGAAATATCTAATGCTTTAGTTGATTTAAGTAATCAAAGTGGAGGATATGATAATATTACTACAGTTATAATAGAAAATAAATAAATTGTTACCCATACACCTGCCAAGTCACTACCTGCCTGCTGGATACTATTCTGCTGGAGTAGCTGCTGCATTACACAAATCTGGGTCTGTCTTTTCTTCATTTGTTATTGTTTGATTTGACTTTTTCAAAGTGAACTTCATAATTTATTGTCACTATTTCCTTTTTATTTTGTTACCACTTTGATTATGTTTAGTATTTTTCTTTTATTATCTTGAAAATAATTTTCAGCTAAATATGTCTTCTCATTTAGTATTTATATATTTTGAAATCCCGAGTCTTTAATCATTTTATATTTCTGAAATTTCCATATGTTTTAATAATGATCTAGTGATGCTTTAATTTATAACAATCATCATTATTTCCTAGATTTAGTTAATGAAAAATGTAGTTCATTATGATGTCTATAGAGATGACGACTACACTTTATCATACCTACTACTATAAGAATCCCATACTTACTAGGTTCAGTATATTGGAGTCGATTTGATCTTGATATAATTTATACTTAAATACAATTTATCTTAATTCTATACAATAATGTTTACCCAATCCATAGCCATAGTAGATGATGAAGTAAATA